>NZ_CP030852.1 GCF_003325355.1 Runella rosea | reverse complement strand
TTATCTTTTTATCGAGCAACTCCGACGCGGAAACCTTCGCCAAAGCGAAAAATACGGCCCCTGTAGCCTTTATGTCTAAGCCATTCCGAATCCGTGATTTAAAATATACGATTGAATTAGCCATTGAAAACTCCGAAAAAGAACCAAAAGATTTAAAACTGGTCAAAACCCTGAATGCACTCCGTGCCTCAGCGACCGGCTTTTTATAAAGACAAAAGACCGAATGGAGCGTGTTTTCTTTGATGATATTTTATGGGTTGAAGCCGAAGATTATTACTGTAAATTATTTCTAAAGAAAATGATATTCTGCTTACACAAAATTTGGGAAAATTAAGTGAAGCCCTCGAAAACCGCCCTGAATTTATTCGAGTGCATCGCTCTTTCATTGTTAACCTTAAACATGTAGAGCAAATACGGGAACTTCATCTTCATATTGGAAGTAAACAGATCCCTTTAAGTAAGTCCTCGAAAGATGAGTTAATGAGCCGGCTTCGAAAAATTTAAGTAATTTTTCTATTTATATTAACTCAAAATGCAATTTTTGACTTCTTGAGCTATTTTAAAACGGATAAATGGTATTTTTCTTTTAGCTCTCATTACTTTATCATGCACTGAGTGAGGGATATAAATGATTATTACAAGGCTTTAAAAGTAGAATCTAAAAACATCAATTTACTGGCCAAAATTGGCTATTCACTGAAAATAAAAGCACATTCACTGAAAAATAGGCACTAATTATCTCCTTCAACAAACCATACAAAGCATTGTAAAAGGCACATAAAAGCCAAAATTATCCTTAAAAGGCAGCTGAATTTATAAGACATACAAAATTTTCACTTTCCCTGTAAATTTCTGTGATTTAATACCACATCCCTGTTAAAGATTAGCGCTTTCCCTGTGAATAATGCACAATTCAATGGAAAATGGGCGTTCTTCACTGAAAATATTTGGTATTCTTTAGGGTATCAATCATTTTTGATATATCAATGTTAGGATAAAGACTCAAAACAAAGTATTCTCAAACGTTTTAACCCTTCGGCAAGCACTGCTGAAAAACTCTATATCAATTGTGCTTGGTCCTGTAACACTCTTGTGGTAAGCTAATTTGTCAATCTATTTTTTGTAGGTCATGACTGATTTTGTTTTGCCTCTGATTTCAAGTGTACTTATTCAAGGTGCATTTGTGGAGATGTGCATTTATATTTATTGTAACCCCTAAACCCGGTAACACTTTTGACCTCATTAATTACAAATTCGAAAAAGAAACTACTGTTTGAAGTTTCTTGGGAAATATGTAACCAAATTGGGGGAATTCATACAGTAATTCGTTCAAAAATTCCATCAATGATGGATAAATGGGGAGATGGCTACATAATGATGGGCCCCTATTTTGCTCAAAAGGCAGTAGAATTTGAACCGATTGATTATCCGAATGATTCCCCTGTTGGCAAAACAGTAGAAAAGTTACGAGGTATGGGTCTAACCATACATTGTGGCTATTGGTTGCTGGTAACAGGTAAACCAAGGGTAATTTTATTTGATTTAAACTGTATTTGGTCCAAACTCAGTCACCTCAAAACCGAGTTTCAGGAGCAACATAAAGTACAGGATTTTGGAACAGACCCATTGGTAAATCAGGTACTTGCATTCGGTGAAATGATTCGGCTTTTTATCGTCGAATTCATGGCGGTCAATCCGATTTCCAATGAAGTTGTTGTCCATTTTCACGAATGGATGA
The DNA here is from genome assembly GCF_003325355.1 of Runella rosea. Taxonomy (GTDB): domain Bacteria; phylum Bacteroidota; class Bacteroidia; order Cytophagales; family Spirosomataceae; genus Runella; species Runella rosea. The sequence continues at coordinate 86,195 of NZ_CP030852.1, read as the reverse complement.
CGGGGAGCGGTTTACCTAAATTGTTCGCCAAAAAAGTAAATATCGCTACGGTATTCACCACCCATGCAACCATTTTAGGGCGGTATTTAGCCCAAAATGAACCAGATTTTTACAAAAAACTCGAGAAATTTGACTGGCGACAAGAATCCCGCCGCTATGGCATTGAGGCGCAGGTCATTATAGAACGCATGGCTGCCCAAAGTGCCGGCACTTTCACCACCATCAGTGAAATTACCTCCCAGGAATGCATTCATTTTCTAGGAAGAGTACCCGATTTGATTACCCCCAATGGCATCAAGTTGGAAAAGTTTCCCCTCTTCAAATTAGAAAATTTGCATCTGCAATACCGGAAGCACATCCATAAGTTTATTATGGGTCATTTTTTCCCGAGTTATTCATTTGACCTCAACAAGACCATTTATTTTTTTACGTCAGGTAGATTTGAATATAAAAACAAAGGATTTGACATTACCCTTGAAGCACTTTCCCTGCTAAACACTAAAATGAAGCAGGCACGTATGGATACCACAGTGGTGATGTTTATCATTACCAATCAAAAAGTTAGGTCGGTCAATGCTTCAGTCATTAACTCACATTCTGTCCTCAACGAATTGGAAGAAACCTGTAAGTCTATTCAAAGGGAAGTGGGCAGTAAACTCTTCAAGAGTTTTGTAACGGACGATCAGATTCAACTACCCAATCTTAATTCTTTTGTGAGTGAATACCTCCAACACCGAAGAGTAAGAACGATTCTGAGCTGGCGGTCTGAAAATCAACCCGCTTTTCTAACCCACGATTTGGCACAGGATGACGAAATCACTGATTATTGTCGGCAAACAAATCTCCTTAATAATCAGAAAGATAAAGTCAAAGTAGTTTATCACCCCGAATTTATCACCTCCTCAAATCCCCTATTTGGGCTTGAATACGGTCAATTTGTCTGTGGATGCCATTTAGGGATTTTTCCGAGTTTTTATGAACCATGGGGTTATACACCTCAAGAATGCGTGGTGGCGGGAGTGCCAACGGTGACCAGTAATTTATCGGGTTTTGGGCATTATGTTACCCAAAACATGAAAAATCACGACGACCGAGGTATCTATGTCGTCAATCGTAAATCTCAAACGTATACTGAATCCGTTGAGCAGTTGACCGATATCATGTTTCGGTTTGTCAAAAAGACCCGCCGCAGCAATGAATCTGAGCGCAACAGAATGGAAAATGTACTAGAAAAATTTAGTTGGAACAACATGCGCACGCATTACGACACCGCGCACGAAATAGCCTTGAAACGGAAAAAAAACATCCCTCATCCCACCGCTTCCGCCGTCGAGGCGAGCGATGTGTATTGAGGTAAAAAAGCATTATCAAAGATCTAATTATTGTAATCAATTTATCGTTCATCATAGATTTTTTCTCTTTTATGTCTAAGAAAATTTTGGCTATCCTGTCTGAGTACGGGTACTGGGGCGTTGAGTTAGTCGGGCCCCTCGAAAAATTGGAAGCCGCCGGTTATACCGTCGAGTTCATGACCCCTAAGGGTAAAAAGGCGCAAGCCTTGCCCCCAAGTTATGACACTACTTACGTAGATCCACCGCTTGGTACATGCGTAACTACGCCCGAAGCGGCCGAAAAAGTAAAAGCTTTTGAAGCTACCAATCGCTTAGAGCAACGCCGCAATCTTTCGGAGGAAGTTCCAGAAAGACCTTATTTCTCAACGCCAAACTTCTTGAGGGCGTTTGAGCAGTATTTTGCAGACTTAAAAGTAGCTCAGGAAAAACTGACGGAAGAATATGCGGGTCTTTTATTGGTAGGCGGAAGCGGCCCAATCATCGACATGGTAAACAACCAGCGCGTTCATGACCTCATTTTAGGTTTTTACAAAAAAAATCAGCCTATCGGTGCGATTTGCTACGGTGTTGCTCCGTTGGTTTTTGCCCGTGATTTCAACGAGCGTATTTCCATTATCAAAGGCAAACACGTGACTGGTCACTGCATTGAGTATGATTATCATGATGGTACTGGATTCCTCAACACTGACCTCAACATGGGGCCTCCACCGTATTGCCTTGAATACATTCTGGCCGATGCCGTTGGACCCGAAGGTCAATTCCACGGAAATTTTGGCAAAGAAACTTCCGTTATCGTGGATTATCCATTCATTACTGCCCGCTCTCTTCAATGTTCATTCGAGTTTGGCGACCAATTTGTAAATGTGCTTGATAAAGGAGTAAAACGGTATGGCTGGTAAAACAGGTAATCAAAAAATCGTCGAGCAGTTTTTGGCCGACGGGATGGACTTTATGTTTGGAAATCCGGGAACGGTTGAACAGGGTTTCCTGGACGCCGTTGCCGAATACCCCGACATGAAGTATATTCTTACGTTGCAAGAAAGTATTGCCGTTATGATGGCGGATGGGTATGCTCGGCATACCCAACGCCCTACGTTGGTGCAGCTGCACAGCTCTCCCGGGATTGGGAATGCGGTGGGTGCGGTTTACCAAGCCAAAAGAGGCCACGCGCCACTGGTGGTGATTGGGTCGGATGCTGGTACGCAATACATGAACATGGATGCGCAAATGGCCAATGATTTAGTGGCAATGATGGCTCCCGTCACAAAGTTTTCGACAATGGTAATGGATTCAAAATCATTGCTGCGAACCCTCAGAAAAGCCGTAAAAATTGCCTCTACCCCACCGATGGGACCCGTGTACGTTTGTTTACCCATGAACGTCCTCGACGAAGTCAATGAAGAGGAAGTATTCCCGACCTGTATTCCCTCTACGCGGGTACTTCCTGACCCTGAGCTGATTACCCAAACGGCAAATATGCTTTTGGCTTCCGAAAAACCCATGATTTTCATCGGGGACGGAGTCGCCTATTCAAACGCCATTCCTGAGTTAACACAGGTGGCTGAACTCATCGGTGCCGAAGTATACGGAGTGGATTTTGGAGATGTTATTTTTGATACAACCCACCCGCTCTACCAAGGCACCACAGGGCACATGTTTGGGTCTTACAGTCTCCCCATTACAACCAAAGGAGATATAAACCTAATCGTTGGCACTTACATGCTACCAGAGGTATTTCCTGAAACGGGTGATATTTATGCTCCTGGGGCCAAGGTGGTGCATTTCGACCTCAATAGTTACGAAATTGCCAAGAACCACCGGGTTGATGTAGGCGTAGTCAGTGACCCCAAACTTTCGCTGAAAGCACTGGCCGATGCGTTGAAATCAGCCATGACGCCCGAATTTAAAGCGGCGGCGGCGGCCCGGGTTCACCAGATTGGGGATGAAAAAGCCAAAAAACATTCTGCCGAACTGGCCAAAGACCAAGACGAACCCGCCAGAGAAACCTTACGGATGGCGCAGTTTGCCGAAGTACTGTCTCGAAAATTGCCTTCAGATGCTATAATTTTCGACGAGGCCTTAACCAATTCACCCGCCATTACCCGCTACATTCCACCGCGTCAGGCAGGTCATTACTTTGTTACCCGGGGCGGTTCGCTTGGGGTTGGTTTTCCCGGTGCCATTGGGGTAAAACTGGCAAATCCTGAGAAAGTCGTGATTGGATTTTCAGGAGACGGTGGCAGTATGTACACGATTCAGGCGCTTTGGTCGGCCATAAGACACAAGTCTGGGGCTAAGTTTATCGTCTGCAACAACGGTTCTTACAAGTTGCTTCAACTCAACATTGACGTTTATTGGAAAGAACGCAACATTGATAAGCATGACTATCCACTGCCCTTTGATTTATCTTACCCCGCCATCCGATTCGACCTTTTGGCCCAATCCATGGGCGTCAAAGCGGTTCGGGTAGAAAAAGAATCTGAAATCCTGCCTGCCATTGAAAAAATGCTGGCCGACGATGAGCCTTTCCTGATTGACTTGGTGCTAGAGGGAGATTATAAACCAGACTTAATTAAAATCAATTGTTCTCATTAATATCAGTTGACGTTATTTAAAACTTTCCTAAACCTTTAATGAAATCTCACTGTCATTACATTATTATCGGAGCAGGCGCTTCGGGGAGCGTCATTGCAAACCGACTCAGTGCCGACCCTTCCGTGCAGGTAGTGCTGCTTGAAGCCGGAGAATGGGATCAAACCGCCAATGTTGTCGAACCAGGTGGCTTTGTAAAATTGTGGGGTTCTCAGCTCGATTGGTCACTTCCAACCACTCCTCAACCCGCAATGGCTGGCCGCGAACTGACCATCAATCAGGGAAAAGTAGTGGGGGGAAGTACTTCCATCAATGCCATGATGTACGTGAGGGGCAACCCCGCCAACTTCGATCAATGGCAGGCCTTGGGGGCCGACGGTTGGAGCTACAAGGATGTGTTGCCTTATTTCAAAAAATTGGAAGATTACCAAGGCGGTGATCCTAATTTTAGAGGTACAGGCGGCGAAATCTCCGTTCGTGATTGTCCAGACGACGTAATGCGCTCTGAGGAATTCTTGCAGGCAGCCGTCGAACTCGGTTATGATGGCCCCCATTGGGACTATAACGGTGAGCGGCAAGAAAATGGAGCGGCATTGCTTCAGTTTCACATCACCCCAGAAGGCCAACGCGCTAGCAGTGCCACCGCTTTTTTGCAGCCTATTCTTGACCGTCCAAACTTTTCGCTCATTACGGGTGCCGAAGTAACGCGTATATTGATCATGGATAAGAAAGCAATTGGCGTTGAATACCAGCTAAACGGAAAAATTGAGCAACTCCTGGTGGAGAAAGAAGTGATTGTCAGTGCGGGAGCGCTAAGTTCTCCTAAAATCCTCTTGCTGTCGGGCATTGGTGAGGCTGAACATTTACAAAGCGTGGGCATTCCAGTACAGCATGAGCTGCCAGGCGTAGGTAAAAACTTGCAGGATCACGTGCAGTTGCCAGTTATTTTTCGTACCAACGACGGTCCAATGACCACTTTATTGACGGGCAATGCGTTGTTTGTCAGGACCAACGAAAATTCAGTTGGGCCAGATTTACAGCTCAATTTTACCCCGAGCATTCCCGCGCCTTTAGCTCCTGTTTTACCCGATTTCGGTGGAAATGTCTGCATTTTTCTCCCGATTCTAGTGCAGCCTAAAAGCGTAGGCGACGTCAAACTTCGTTCAGACGACCCCCACGACAAACCGCTCATTAATCCCAATTATCTGGAGCATCCCGACGACATGGAGGTATTGCGAAAAGCCATTCAACTGGTTCGTAATTTGAGCAACACCCAAGCGTTTGCGCCCATTAATGGGGGTGAGTTAGCGCCCGGCCCTGGAGATCCTGATGGGTTCATTCGCACCCAAAGCTCAACGCTCTGGCACCCCGCAGGTACTTGCAAAATCGGTACGGACGACTTAGCGGTGGTAGATTCCCGCTTGCGTGTGCACGGAATTTCCAGCTTGCGCGTAGCCGATGCCTCAGTGATGCCAAACGTAACGAGTGGCAATACCGTGGCGGTCTGCTTTATGATTGGCGAAAAAGCCGCCGACATGATTTTGGCAGACGCCTAAATTGAATGATTAATAATTCTTGATTTGAAGTAACTAAACCAGCTTATAAATTTTAATTTCTACAAAAATGTCACAAGGCAACCCAAACAAAGCCATCGCGCGTCGGTACTTTCATGAAATCATGAACCAGGCGAATAAGGATTCAGCCTATGAAATTCTGTCAGAAGACTTCGTTTTTACGTTACCCACTCACCCCGAGCCCTTCCACGGGCCAGATGGTTTTTTGGGTCTGGTAAATATGTTACATAGTGCTTTCCCAGATTTTTACATTGACCCCCAAGACATGGTGGCAAGTGGAGATTGGGTGGCTACGCGCTGGGTAGGTGGTGGTACGCACGTTGGTGGGCCATTATTGACCGTAAAAGGCAATTTGGAAGCCACAGGAAATTACTTCCAGATAGATGGAATGACGTGGCACACCATCAAAGACGGCAAAATTACTGAGTCAATAGGCCACGAAGATACGCTCGGATTGATGATGCAACTCGGCGTAATTCCCGCTCCTGAAATCGTGGAAGAAACCACTCCTGAGCAAAACGAGGCTTTAGCGATGCGTTATTTCCAAGACATCATGAGTGAAGGTAGACTGGAAGTAGTTGAAGAAATTTTGGCACCCAATTTTGCCTTCATTATTCCTACTCAACCGGAGCCAATTACGGGATATGAGGCCTTCAAAGGCTTCGTAATGTACCTCCGCAATGCATTCCCCGACATTCAGTTTACGGCATTGCGCCACATGAGCGAAGGCAACAAAGTAGCCAGCCGTTGGCAAATTACGGGAACTCACTTGGGAGAGTTCTTGGGAGCACCCGCAACCGGCAACAAAATCAAAGATTTTGGCATCGACATTTTCACCATTCGTCACGGCAAGATTGTGTCTGTCCACGTAAACGAAAATGATTTCGGTCTCATGCAGCAATTAGGCGTTATTCCTGTCTAAATAAACTTTGTTCTTTTTAACCGAAAACGTTAACTCTTTTCTCATGTCAATTGAAGCCAACAAAGCAGTGGTTACCCGGTACTGGATTGACCTTTGGAACAAAAAGGACGAAAAGGTAATCGACGAGATTACCCTGCCAGACGTAAAATTACACTTTCCGCCCGGTCAGGCTCACCAGCCACCCTCGTTTCAAGTGTGGTTAAAAACCGCACTCATTGCCTTTCCAAATGTTCATTTTACGATCCATGATTTGGTAGCTGAAGGTGATAAGGTCGTTTGCCGGTGGTCTTATACTGCCACAAATACGGGTGTGTTTTTGGGAAACCCTGCCACCAATCGTGATGTGACAGACCAAGGAATCAATATGTTTCGCATCCAAGACGGGAAGATTGCCGAAATGTGGATGTCGGGCGATAGTCTCGGTTTGTTGCACCAACTAGGTGTTATTAAATAAACAATAATACCTCCAACCAAAAACGTCATTTTCAATCATGCAGGAAAATCAAAGTACCCAAACCGCCGAAGCCGAAGCTTTACAAGCGAAGCAAATGGGTTTTCTGCAACAAGGCGATATTGACGGCATGGTTGAGGGGTGCTATGCTGAGGATGCCCGTATCCACGGATTCACTTTCAGGGCGGAGGGACACACAGCACTAAAAGAGCTGATAAGGCTGTATCTGAGCCGTTTAAGCACGTTAGGAGAACGAACCATTGACAAGTTTACGGTGGGCAAAAATTTTATTTGGATGGAAATGACCATTCAAAACACCCAAGGTAAGCCTGTCAAAATCTACGAGGTAAAGTTTATTCAAAATGGAAAGTTTTACCTCCAACTCTTTGGCCTGCGACAAGGTACGGTGTGGCAACCCGATGATTTTACGGGCTTTACAGCGCCAGATTCTACCATGGCGCGAGCTTTTCACAGTCGCTACCTTGAGTTCCACCGTGAAGGTGATTTTAATGGATTGGCAGATGATTTTTTTACGGAGGATGCGCAATTGATTACCGCCCGCGTAGACGTAGTGGGTCGTGAAGCTATCCGGCAGATGTTTCAAGATTTGTTTGCCAAAGAATCGGGTTTTACGCCCCTATCGGTCGAAAACATTACCAACGACCGAGATTACATTTGGTTTGAGGCCACCGTGAAAAGTTCGCTAGGCGAACGACGTGTTTATGATGTGATGCTGATTCGGGAAGGAAAAGTACCTCTGCAATTGGTAGGTTCATTGATGGGCGCACTACCAACAGAAGTTGCTTTTGCAAACGGCACAACCACCTCATAAATAACACTTTACAACAAATAACAAACAATTTCCTTTACAAATAACCAATAATAAAACCTAAAACACACAGTTATGTCACTTACTCCCGAACAAAATAATGCGATTTGCATTGAATTTTTTGAGGCCGCATGGAACACAGGCAACGTACGCGAAGATTTATTATCTGCCGATGCAGTTGACCACTCTTTGGTAGGTGGTAAAAGTAAGACAGAACCCGGCTCTGGCAGCTTCAAACACATTGTAGGCATGTTTCGTCATGCTATGCCCGATGTTAAATTGACCATCCTTGACGAGATATATACTGCCGATAAAGTAGTACACCGTTGGAGCCTTTTGGGAACGGATACAGGCGGTGTAATGGGAATGCCACCAAGCGGCAAGACCATTACCCTTACAGGCACAACAGTTGTTCGGATGGCAGACGGCAAAATTGCTGAGCGCTGGGCAAACGTTGATGAATTAGGTCTTTTGCAACAATTAGGCGTTGTTCCTCCTCCTCCTGGAGCTTAAATCAAACCATAAGTTGGGTTTAATACCCAACTTCCATCCTTTAAGCCAACTGTCATCATGACTAGAATTGAACAAAACAGAGTAGCAATTCGCCAGTTTCTGGAAGATGTCTGGAGCAAAGGCAATGTAGAAATCGCCGAGAGAATCATTGACCCAAATTTCCAGTTTATTCTGGCTTTTGCGCACCTCGATGGTCGTGACGCATTTATGGGATTGGTTGAAAGAAACAGAAGTATTTTTGAAAACTTGACATATTCCGTTGAGTCAGAAGAAGATATTGTAGCTGACGAAAAAAACGGTGCCGCTTTTTGGGATATGAAGTCCAAGCACATTGGTACATGGCGCAATGTACCCGCTAGCTACAAAGATGTTGCCATCAACGGAATGACGCTATTCAGATTCAACGAAGAAGGCAAAATTTACGAAGCCAAGGTTCAGAATGACGTCATGAGCCTGATGAATCAAATCGGCGGCATCAAAAAACTGTACGACTTTTAGGGATTGCAGGTTGCCGCCAATAAACTCTTTTTAAAACTCCAAAAAATTATGTCAGTCGAAGCAAACAAAGAACTTGTACGAGGATACGTCAACGCCATCCTCGTAAATCGGGACTTTAGTAAATTTAACGATTTTACAGCCCCAGGTTTCTACATCGACCGTTCGGCCGTTCCAGAAGCTATCAAAGGAGAAAATGCCCTCCATAATCAAATGGATATGCTCTACGGTGCTTTCCCTGACCTTGACCTTAAAATTGTGGACATGGTGGCCGAAGGCGACAAAGTCGTAGTACGATTTGCCGCACCTGGCACGCACCAAAACACGTTTGCGGGCATACCAGCAACGGGAAAAACAGCTACCTGGAAAGGCATAGTTATGTATCACGTCGTAGATGGTAAGATTACCGAAGCGTGGGCGAACTGGGACGATTGGGGATTATTAGAACAACTTCGCTAAGCATTAACCTCAATCACTCCCTACTAAACACAATTATGGAAACTAACACCTTATCCAAAGTACTGGTAAGATTACCGAATCTAATCACGTTGTTTTTTTCACTAACGCTCGTAACGGGCTTTCGTCTTCTTAATGACCGCTTTCATTGGAATACAGCCCCAAGTTTTGATTTTACCGTATGGAATGATGTTTTGGTGGTAGTTTCTTTTCTGACCACGCTGTTTTTTATTGTTACAGCGTGGTTGGGATTTAGTGTTTTGATGGAGCGCGTACCATATCAAGGTTCTTTCAACCGATTTATCTTCGATACTGCCCGTTTTTCGGCTTTGTTCCCGATTTTAATGTGGTCGTTCTTGGCAGAATCTCCGCATCATTTTCAACTGTATGTTTGGGCCCTTTCGACTTGGCATTTTGCAATGACAATTTGGTACGTTTGGCCCATCGTTTTTAACCATAGCAACCGTACAGGCCATTCTTCAGACCTTAATAGCCACGCAATCATCTGCGCTGTCTATTTTGTATTAGGACTTGCTTACTATCTATTGATTAAAAAGAGATGGGAAACCGAACCCAACGACACCCTACGAATCGCCCTCGTTTTGGTAACGCTGGCCAGTATCTTTTTTTGGTCACTCAACCGGCTTTTGGGACTTCAAAAACGACTTGTTAACGAGGCTGCTCACAAAGAATAAACAACCTGAAAAATATTATTTGTCATGAAAAACGTACCCGACAGCCCACTGGGCAACATGTACCGAGAACACATCCAACTTATCCTTGACAAAAACATTGAGGCACTGCTGGATCAATACACCGACGACGCGCTCCTAATTAGCAGTTTTTCAAAAGCGCCCGTCATTTATAAAGGTCGTGACCAAATCCGCGAACACATGCAAGGAATTTTGGGTATCGACGGACTAGAAACCGACATCGTGTTTTGGGCCGAAACCGAAGACCCGCAAACGCTCATGATTACCGAACAAATCACGATGAAATTCGGGAATGATACCGCCAATATGCGCTTTGCTGACAGCTGGGTGCTGAAAGACGGCAAAATCGCCATTCACTTTGCAGGTATGGTACAACACCCCGACGGCACACTGGCCTAAAGCCTAATTTACAACCCATCGCATTCAAATTATTACTGGTCATTTATTAAACAGGAAATTTATATGTTAACTCCAGAATCAATACAATCACTTGCCGAGGTTTGGTACCGCAAGTTAGACGTTCACGCTCCCATGGTTGAAGTACTTCCGATGCTGGCCGACGAAGGATTGGAAATGGTTTTTCCAGAAGCAACGGTCTACGGATACGCAGGCTTTGAAGGCTGGTTTCAGCGCGTTATCCGCATTTTCTTCGACGAGGTACACACCGTAAAGTCAACAGAAGCGGTCATAAACGGCGACACCGCCGTGGTAAAAGTGGTAGTAAAATGGGAAGCCAGTGTTTGGAATGCCCCTGATGCCTACAGCAAGCGCATTACGCTTGACGCCTATCAAACATGGGACGTGAAAGTGGGCCCCAACGGTAGCCCCATCATCACCAGATATACAGTCGACGATTTGAAATACTACGAAGGGTCGGCAACGCTTTAAATCAAAGCAGGTAAAATAAAAGATTGGTCCCCAATTCATTATTTTACCTGACTTTCTGGAATTATTTAGAAAGTTACTGATTAACAACCCGTTAGATTAGCCTTTAAACTGGATTAACATGAAACTTATTGGCAAAAAAATTGGAATTCTCTTTGAAGCCGACTATTACGAAAACGAGATATTTTATTATCAATATCGTTTTCCGGAAGAAGGGGCCGAAATTCATTTCTTGACCCGACTCTGGGGGCAACCCAAAATCACTTTCACCGGCCACGAACACAAAGTACCGATGGACTGTTGGGAAAGTTTTGAAAACATGAGCGACGAAGAGTTGCGGAGCTACTCGGCCATCATTGTGCCTTCGGGCATGGTGTCTGACCGGCTGCGGTACACAGAGGATGTCGAAAAAATCCCCCCTGCTACGGAGTTCCTCAAACGCGTTTTTGCCGAGCCAACCATCCTCAAAGGCATTATTTGCCACGGATTATGGCTTACAGCCCCCGCTACTGAGCTAGTCAAAGGCCGCAAACTGGTTTGCCACAACAACCTCATCGGCGACGCTAAAGCCTATGGCGCGATTTACGTCAATGAGGATGTCGTCGTCGACGGCGATTTAGTCACGGGTCGTTCGGGCGGACATGCGCACTTTTTTGCTGCCAAAATCATCGAAATCTTATCCGAAAAAGCTTAAATAAGGCTGTATATGCTCTCTACCTCTTTTTTTCACGTAGCGGTAACGGTCAAAGACCTCGCCGCATTTGAGAATTTTTATACAAAATACTTCGGGTTTAAACGAGCGCGTACCATTTCGTTGGGAGAAGGAAAAGAACTAGTTTTCATGAAAGATGCTGGTAATTTTTATTTTGAAGTTTTCCCCCCCGACGAAGAACGCCCCATTCCCAATGTGGAAGGCGATGGCCCACATTATCCCGGACTGCGTCACTTGGCTTTTTCAGTAGCCGATGTGGATGCTAAACTCGCAGAAATGGGTGCTGATGCCGTCATTACGCTGGGCCCGTTGGCGTTTGATGATTTTATTCCTGGCTGGAAAACCGCTTGGGTCAAAGACCCCGAAGGAAATATCATTGAAATCACCCAAGGTTACGTTGACCAAGAGGATTAATCACCGATTCAAATTCTGACTGATTTCTAAATCCTTAATTTAACACTATTAAACTCTCAATTCATGAAACTCGATTTTACCTTCTCTGATACCCTTGCTGGGTACATCATAGAATACAACGCCGCCGAAAAATGGTATACTGTCGAAACCTCCGATAAGCGGGTTTTCAAAGTAAATTTACTCCCTTCAACGTATGCGCGCACTTTCCGTAATCTTGATGAATCGTATCAAGATGCCTCAGGAGTGATGCAAGATTTATTGGCCCAAAAAGGTCAATTTTTGTACTCTTATGGTACGTTTTATCCGCCGCTAGAAGGTGGCGAGCCCGTTTTTGAAGTACAGTGGATTATCTTCCCAAGTACACAAGCCCATGAATATCGCCACGAAGCGCAAGATTGGTGGATTCAGCAAATCTCTTCCATTGCCACGAGTTATTTGAAATGGCAGTTTAATTATCCGCAAGAGCCGATTAATTATAAAAACTACCGCACGATGCTTCACTTGGCGGGTGCAAAAAAAGGAGATTATTTGCAAGAAACGGATACCATTTCACGCATGATTTACGGGTTTGCCTCGGCATACATGCTCACAGGAAATGACTCGTTTTTAGAAGGTGCTGAATTGGGAACGGAATACCTCCGCGACCACATGCGTTTTTATGACAAAGATGCTGACTTAGTATACTGGTACCACGGCGTAAAAGTAGATGGCCAAAAAGAAACCAAGTTGTTGACTTCTGAATTCGGAGATGACTTGGATTCATTGCCAATGTACGAGCAAATTTACGCCTTGGCTGGACCTACCCAAACCTACCGTTTAACGGGTGATCCACGCATTATGTGGGACATCGAAAAAACGATTGAACTGTTTGAGAAATACTTCAAAGATGACAAACTAGAAGGCTATTTCTCACACATTGACCCGATTTCGTTGGATGCTCACGAAGAATCGTTGGCACATAACCGCGCCCGCAAAAACTGGAACTCAGTAGGTGACCACGCGCCTGCGTACCTCATCAACCTTTACTTGGCTACGGGTGAGAAAAAATACGCTGACTTCCTTGAGTACACTTTTGATACTATCACCAAATACTTCCCTGATTACGAAAACAGTCCGTTTGTGCAGGAGAAATTCTTTGAAGATTGGAGCAAAGACCAAACTTGGGGCTGGCAGCAAAACCGGGCCGTTGTAGGTCACAACCTCAAAATCGCCTGGAACTTGATGCGTATGCAGTCGCTCGTTGCCAAAGATTCTTACCTCGAATTTGCCAAAAAAATCGCCGCCCTTATGCCCGAAGCAGGCTCTGACCCGCAGCGCGGTGGTTGGTATGACGTGGTAGAGCGCGAAACCAAAACCAACGGCCGTCACCAGTTTGTGTGGCACGACCGCAAGGCATGGTGGCAGCAAGAGCAAGCCATTCTTGCATACATGATTTTGCACGGAATCCTGAAAGACGACGATTACCTCAAATACGCCCGCGAGTCGGCCGCCTTCTACAACGCGTTTTTCCTCGATACCGACGACGGCGGGGTATACTTCAACGTGTTTGGAAACGGTATGCCGTACCTGTTGGGTACCGAGCGCTTCAAAGGCAGCCACTCAATGAGTGCCTACCACAGCACCGAGTTGTGCTTCTTATCGGCAGTGTATACCAACTTGCTCATCACCAAAAAACCAACTTATTTCTACTTTAAGCCGTATCCAAACGGTTTTAAAAACAATAAGTTGTTTGTTTCGCCTGATATTCTTCCCAAAGGAAGTGTGTACATCAGCGCATGCTACATCAATGATGAGCCGTACCCCAATTTTGATGCTAACGAGTTATTTGTCACGCTCCCTAAAACCGACGAAAGGGTTCGGGTGAAAGTGCTTATAAGTCCTGTTATTTAAATTAGACAATACACTATCGACATGAAAGTAGCCGAGAATATAATAGAGAGCATTGCTGTCATTGAGGTGGAAGGCAACATAGATAGCAAAACCGCCCCTGAATTTGAAAAAGCCGCTATTGCGGCCATCAAAGGACAAGGGCAAGTTATTATTGACCTGAGCAAAGTAGAATTCCTTTCGAGCGCTGGTTTAAGGGTTTTGTTGATGATTTATCGCCAAATAAAATCGCAAAGCGGAAAAGTTGTGCTCGTAGGAGTATCTGAAGATATTCAGGACGTAATGTCGAACACCGGTTTTATCAACTTCTTTATCATTGTTAACACGTTAGAAGAAGCGGTAGAAACACTAAAAAAGGGCTAACTATGGCAGATATTCGTATTGATTACTACCCAACCCACGAACACGAGGGTATAAAATTCCGACGGGGGCATACGCTGCCGTTTGGAGCAACCATGGTGCCAAACGGGGTCAATTTCAGCGTCTATTCAAGTGCTGCTATTTCATGTACTTTGGTTCTTTTTGAACGGGGCGAAGCCCAGCCATACGCAGAAATTCCTTTTCCCGACGAATTCCGGATTGGGGATGTGTATTGTATGACGGTTTTCGACCTTGATTTTGAACGACTTGAGTATGGCTATCGCATGGATGGGCCGTTTAAACCCGAAGAAGGTCACCGTTTTGACAAAAATGTCATCTTGAGCGACCCTTACGCCAAAGTCTTAGGCGGCCGTGATACGTGGCGTGCCCAACCCAACTGGGATGATGTGTACCCCTATCGTTCACGTTTGGCCTTTGAAGATTTTGACTGGGAAAACGACCACCCGCTCGAAACACCCATCGAGGATTTATCCATCTACGAAATGCACGTACGGGGTTTTACGAGTCACCCCTCGTCTGAAACCAAAAACGCAGGTACCTTCGCGGGTATTCGCAGCAAAATACCGTATCTCAAATCGCTGGGTATAAACTGTATCGAACTAATGCCCATTTATGAATTTGATGAATGGGAAAACAGCCGCACCAACCCCAAAACGGGAGAATTGCTGGTCAACTATTGGGGATACAGTACCGTAAACTTTTTCTCGCCAAAAGCAGGCTACGCCGCCACGGGTAAGTTTGGCATGCAGGTGGATGAATTGAAAACCCTCATCAAGGAACTGCACAAAAACGGAATCGAGGTGTTTCTGGACGTGGTGTTTAACCACACCGCCGAAGGCGACCACCGTGGGCATACCATTTCGTTCAGAGGAATTGACAATAAGACCTACTACATGCTCACGCCTGAGGGGTATTATTTCAACTTCTCTGGAACGGGCAACACCTTGAATTGCAATCACCCCGTGGTTCGAAACATGGTGCTTGACTGCTTGCGTTATTGGGCGTCAGATTACCACATCGACGGGTTCCGCTTCGACTTGGCCGCCATTTTGGGCCGTGCCCAGGACGGTAGTCCACTGAGTAACCCACCTTTGTTGGAATCATTGGCATACGACCCCATTTTGGCCAAGTGTAAATTGATTGCCGAAGCCTGGGACGCCGGTGGTTTGTACCAAGTGGGTTCGTTTCCTGCGTACGGTCGCTGGGCCGAATGGAACGGAAAATACCGCGACACGGTGCGCCGTTTTCTCAAAGGAGATACCGGCTTGGTGGGAGAAATGGCCCAAAGGCTTCAAGGTTCACCCGATTTATATCCCTCCAGAGGTCCGACCGCGAGCATCAATTTCGTGGCCTGTCACGATGGCTTTACGCTGCACGATATGTTTGCCTACAACGAAAAACATAACGAGGCCAACGGCGAAGACAACAACGACGGAGCCAACGACAACAATTCGTGGAACTGCGGTTGGGAGGGAGAAACCGACGACCAAGCCATTAATTTTCTACGCCACAAACAAATCAAAAATGCCTTGACGATTTTAATGGTCAGTCAGGGAATTCCGATGATTTTAATGGGCGACGAAATGGGTCATACCCAACTCGGCAATAATAACACGTATTGTCAAGATGTGGAATGGAACTGGCTGAACTGGTCATTGGTCAATAAAAACGCTGATTTGTTTCACTATGCCCAACAGATTCTTCGGTTCCGTCGGGCGCACCCCGTACTCAGAAGTCCAACGCACTTCCGTCATTACGACTACGTAGGGAGCGGTCTGCCTGATATAAGCTTCCATGGTACGCTGGCATGGCGGCCAGATTGGTCGGCAGAAAGTCGTACCTTGGCTTTTATGCTCTGCGGAAGTCATGCCAAAGAGGGAACTATAAAGGACCAAACCATCTATGTAGCCCTGAATATGTATTGGGAGCCGTTGCATTTTGAACTTCCGACGCTCGAGCCTGGGCTGAAATGGCACGTTTTTGCCAACACCGACATGGCCAACTCAGAAGACATCCACCAAATCGGGGAGGAACCATTACTCGAAAACCAAACTGGCTTTTTTGTAGGCGGACGTTCAGTCATTATTCTGGTCGCAAAATAAAATTGATTAATCTCAACCAAAAACACTCAATAACATGGATTTTACAATAACCTCAGAAGTAGTCGATAAAGTTGCCAAGCTTAAACTAACGGGCGAGCTGGATTCATTATCGGCGCGGGTTTTTCAAAAAGAAATCGAAAAAGTAGCGCTTGAATCGCCTACTGAACTCGTTCTGGACCTAGAAAATCTGTCATTTATGTCATCGGCAGGGTTGCGCGTTTTGATTTTTTCAAAGCAAAAAATGGGCGTTGGACTTACGATTTACATTGTAAAACCGCAAGAAATCATCGTCGATACGCTCGAAAAAACGGGGCTTCAACACAGCGTCAATATTGTTGATCAATACCCTGTATAGGTCAACACGGCAAGTAAATGTTTTTGGATACATAAAATAGATTTTAAGTGGCTGAAAAGCGGTTTTACAAAACTATCTCTCAGCCACTTAAATCTGTTTTAAAGCTAAAAGCAACCAACAACATTTAAGCTTCGTATAGAGAATTAACTCAATCATCGTTCGTACTTTGTCAATTAACAAATGGAACTGAAATCCTTTCCGGCAACCATTGACTCGCTTGATGCCATTCGGCAGTACGTCAAAGAAAAATCCCAAGAGGCGGGAGTAGACAAAAAAGCAACCTATAATTTACTGGTAGCGGTCGATGAAATTGCGACAAACATCATCTTATACGGTTATCAAAATGCCGGATTAGAGGGAAATATTGACGTCTTAAGCGAAGCTACCCCCCATCAACTTAAAGTAATCTTTGAGGATGATGCATCGCCCTTTGACCCTACCACACGTGAACTCCCCGATGAGGAGGATTTCAATCTGCCACTGGAAGAAAGGCCCATCGGCGGACTAGGAATTTACCTTACCATCACTGGCGTAAGTGATTTTTCTTATGAGTACAAGAATAACCGAAATCGAAATATTTTTGTAGTGGATATCAAAAGTCCCTAGCCCAAAGGGGCAACCCTTGACTGTCTTTTTTTAATATGGCACCCAACAGAACTTATGCGAATCCCTACCCTGGACTGAGAAGTTTTGACTCCAAAGACGCAAATCTTTTTTTTGGAAGAGAAACGCACGTCAAAAAACTGAGAGAAAAATTAAGTAGCTCGCGGTTTTTGGCCATTATCGGTTCGTCAGGAAGTGGAAAATCTTCGTTAATTAAAGCCGGTTTGATTCCTTCACTGGAAAAAAACCGATTGGAAAACACGAACGAAAATGGCTGGCATATTCTCATTTTAAAACCGGGTGCTAACCCCATAAAAAACCTAATAAGTATTCTTACCGATTACGTTTCAAAATATAACATCGGTAGTTCTTCCCCAGAAATCATTAATCACCTAGAATCGTTTATTTTCAATGATTCTGACGGTTTAACTAAAGTTTTTCAGCTTTTCGGTGACAAAAACATCCTGCTGGTCATTGACCAATTCGAAGAGGTTTTTCGCTACCGCCAAAAAGAAGCGCAAATCACTACCGACCGTGATGAAACGATTCTTTTTATTGAATTTTTAATCCGCCTGATTCAGCAACGCACGCTGCCAATCCATGTGGCGCTCACAATGCGCTCCGATTACTTAGATTATTGCACTAACTACAACGGCCTGACCGAAGCCATCAACCGTGGGTATTATCTATTGCCCAAGATGAACCACGCCGAAATCATCCAGGCCATCAACGGACCACTTGAAACTGTAGGAGTAGACATTTCACCCACTTTAGTAGATCGTCTCTTGGGCGACATCGGCAGTAAAACCGACCAACTTCCCGTACTTCAACATTCACTCATGCGCACGTGGGACTATTGGCAAGTCCACAAATCACCGCAGCAGCCGATTGATGAACAGGACTATGAAGCCATCGGTACCATGTCAGATGCGCTTTCACTCCACGCCGAAGAAATTTATCAAGATGTTTTTGATGCCAAACGTAAACAGGTAACCGAAAAACTTTTCAAGTCCCTAATTGTCGTTGGTTCAGGTGATGTCGGTGTTGTTAGCCCGACCACGGTGGCAACCATCAAAAAAGTAACAGGGGTAAATGAATTTTTGCTTTTAGATGTCATTGACCGCTTGCGCGAGTTGGGGACTTCTTTTCTTTCACCCTCCTACTCCACACCGTTGTCTGATGCATCCGTAGTTGACCTCACCCACGAGCGCCTCACTTACCTCTGGAAACGCCTAAAAACGTGGGTAGATGAGGAAAGTGAATCCGCGAAACTTTACAAAAACCTGAGTTTTTCGGCCGATTTATACCAACAAGGAAAAACTGGTTTATGGGTAAATCCCGAATTACAAATCGGCTTGAGGTGGTTGAAAGAAAACCGTCCCAACAAAGAATGGGCACTCCGCTATGATCCCTATTTTGAAAGAGCCATTAATTACCTTGAATACAGCCGCAGTCAGTATGAATTTGAGGTACAAAATAAAGAAAGTCGCCACAAAAAAGAGGTAAAACGAACCCGCCAATTTGCCATTGCCTTGGGAATAGGGTCTTTGTTGTCACTCATGTTTTTGGTGGTATCCATTATTCTACGAACACAAGCCCAACAAAGTGAAAAGGAATCCTTAGAAAAGGAGCAACTAGCATTGTCAGAACAAAAAAAGGCAGAAGTCCAGAAACGAGAAGCAATATCACAAAAAAGAATTGCCCAACAACAGGAAGAAATTGCCGAAGCTCAAAAACAACTCACCGAAGAACAAAAACGGATTGCAGTAACGGAACAACGTAAGGCGGAGATTCAGCGACAAGAAGCGATTGTTGCGCAGCAGGCTGCAACGGAACAACGCAACAAAGCAGAAGTGGCCCGGCGCGACGCTGAAAACCAAAAAACAATCGCCGTAACCGCCAAAAGTGAAGCCGAAAAACGAAAGGACGAGGCAGAAAAAGCAAGCCGCGAAGCTGAACGGCAAAGAACCATCGCCGAGAATGCCAAGCGAGATGCCGAACGACAAAAAGTAAAAGCAATTGCCCGGGCCATTGCCATTCAATCATTCCAGATGCCCGAAAATTCACAGGATGAATTACCTGCTTTGCTGGCACTGCATGCCTATAACCTCAACCTGAAAAGCCAAGGCGAAAAAAGCAACCCTGATATTTTTAATGCCCTAGCCAAAGCTGCGGGAACAAATGCGAAAGTAATACTACGCCGGCACTCCGACGTGGTGCGCTCTGTGGCCGTAGGTGTAAAATCAGGCGATAATATTTTTGCCTCTGGTAGCGACGACGCCACCATTAAACTCTGGGACTATGGCCTTAGCCCCATTCAGCCCATCCGTTCATTCAGTCGAGGCAATAAGTCAACGGAGGGATTTAGGGCGGTTATTTTAGACAATAATGAGAAAAAGCTTATTGCTGGAGGGGCCTTGGGGACCCTTTTCAGTTGGAATATCGACTCCCCTACCCCAGTTCCCGTTGTAATGAAGGGGCACCGCAGCCCAATACATTCGCTGTTGTTAGCCGAAAACAATACGGTGGTTTCAGTTAGCAACGATGGGAATGTTCGAACGTGGAATCTATCGGCCAACGGCATTGACTCCGTGGCCAACCTGCGCTCTGGGATGGATATTTTTTGTGCAAAACTCAGTCCAGACGGCAAAAAAATTGTTTGTGGCTCAAAAGAGAAAGTCGTTGTTTTTGAGCTAAATGATTTAAAAAAAGCGCCGGATGTTTTTGCATTTTACGGAATGGGTGCCCGCATAACCGCGCTGGCATTTAGCCCCAACGGTAGAAAAATATTGACTGGAAACTCTGCTGGGGTCTTAACGGTATGGGATTATAATAACGACAAAATCGTTGAATTCTCAGCGGCGACAGTACTTGGTAAACACAATTCGACCGTCAGTGATATAGTCTTTTCTCCCGATGGCAATTTGGTGGCAACGAGCAGTTTTGATTGGTCGGTTCATCTTTTTAATTACGAAGATATTACGCGCCAGCAACAGCCAATTGTCATCAATGATTTTAACACATGGGTAACAGGCGTACGTTTTACGAAAGATAGCAAAAAACTTATCTCTTATGGCGCTGACCGTACAGTTCGACTCTGGGATATTGGCATTGATGAACTATATGCCAAAGTAAGCAAAAAAATCACCCGGGATATGACCGTTGATGAATGGAATAAATATGTTGGAAAAGATGTCGAATTCACAAAAGTACAAACGGCATTAAAGTGAAGTTACTTTGAAAATGACCTGTACAATGATAAAAATTATACAACTGATAAAATGGGGAATTTTGATTGGGGCATGCTTACAGGCTGTGTGCTCAATGGGGCAAATCTGTGATGAAACAGTGAGTATTCCCGAAGCCGAAAAAAAGTACACCACTGGCAACTTTGATGAAGTTTTCCAAATTCTTCTGCCATGCTTGAAAACAGAATTTTCGCCAACGGCTAAAGTTCAAGCCTACAAAATACTGGCAATGGCGCACTTGGCCATGGACTCAAGCGCCAGAGCCGCCGAATCCATTCAGAGTTTGTTGGCTATAAACCCCAATTTTGACCCTGATTTTGCGGCTTCGCCCCAATTCAAAGATATGTTTCAGCGCATCAAAGATTCGCAGGAACGCATTGTACAAATTACCTCAGTATCAAAAAGGGCGGAAAACGTGCTGAAAGTACCCGCCACGGTAATCGTCATTACGGAAAAAGATTTTATCAGGCGGGGCTATCAAAACTTAGAACAACTCCTGCACGATTTATCAGGGTTTGACATTGCCAAAGGTAACGGCCCCGGCTATTCAAATTTCTACACGCGGGGCTATCGGTCCACCTCCAACGACCGAATGTTGATGCTCATTGACGGGGTGGAAGAAAACGATTTGGCCTCAGATAATATCCCCATCTCACGTCAATATACGCTTTCCGACATAGACCGTGTGGAGGTGGTATACGGGCCCGCTTCTACTTTGTACGGCAACAACGCCTTTATGGGAGTGATAAATATTATTACAAAAAAATACCGCGAGATTATTGACGGCAACAATAAAGTACGATTCAATGGTCAAGTAAAATCAGGAACATGGAAAACGCGGTATGCGGACGGAACTATAGCAGTCAAAACCAAAGACGTGGCCATTTCGGTCACAGGGCGACTGTTTGAATCCAACGAAATGAATTTGTCGAAATACCCCGAATGGAACTACGACGCCCGTAACCCCGCAGCCTACGGTACACGACTGGATAGAACGGGTACCGATGCCCTAAATTACATCAATAATACCCAACTCCTGACCAAGTTTCCAAACTCAGATTTGTTCAACGTTGAATTCACCAACGGTGTACCTAGTGCGCTTCGGCTAACCCCGAAAGGGGCCGAAAAAGCAGCCGAACTAGACAATAGACTTTTTAACGGGAATGCCTTAGATAAACCAGTCCAGTTCAATGATTATTCAAAGAACTGGTACATGAAAACCAAAATCGAATTTAAAGAACTAACCATAGCCATCACCAACTGGAAAACCGACGAAGGGGCAGTGCCATGGTATACAAACTTATCCCGAATCAATACAGCCGATCTAGGACGCTGGATCACCTATTACCGAAGTTTTGCCGTAACTTACAACAAGGTGATAAATGATAAATTCCAGATTATCAACCTTTCATCCTACCGCTTACACGAGATAGACGGAGGCACCAATCTCCCCTCTTATCGCGGATATTACAACGCTCGTCTGGGAATCGCCGACTTAGCCGCGGGCACTGGCCCTACCTACTCTACTACTTATAATTACCGTGTTTCTAACCAATTCCGTAACGAATTTCGGGCGCTATGGAGTCCTCTACTCAACCTAGACGTCAATGGTGGTGTAGAGTACCGAAACAGCATAATTCAGGGGAATTACGTTACCTCTGGCACTGGCAATCCCGAAGAGCAAGGTTTTCCAGCTGATACCCTTAGGGGTGGTAACAATTTTCGTGTTTTTGATGTTGGAATCTATGCCCAAGCCACTTATCGTTATTCTGAATCACTTAGTTTAGTTGGCGGATTACGGGTAGACAACAACCGAGTAAGAAACAATGGCGGGTATGGTATGGTAGCAAACCCTAGATTATCAGCTATTTACAGCAAAGGAAACGTTATTCTAAAGGCAATTTATGCGGAAGCGTTTAAAGATGCTTCGTACCTTCAAAAATACGGTACCACCGCCGAACGACGGCTGAACAACCCAACACTACAACCCGAAAAAGTGAGAAACTTAGAGTTCAGCCTTTACTACAAACCCATCAAAGACCTTAATATTACCGTTGCTGCCTACCGCGCCAATTACAGCAATGCGGTGGGGTTGGCCTCGGTAGTATTGGAAAACGGCACCAAAACCAATCAATTTCAGGGAATTGGGCGTCAGCGGATTTGGGGTATTCAGGCCGAAGCTAACTATCAATGGAACAAACTCAACGTTTGGAGTAATTTTACGTACACTAATCCGCTCGACTTAACCTCAAATTTACGCATCAGCGATATTGCCGATTTTTCGTTCAACATCGGTGCAAATTATCAATTCACTAAAAGTCTGAGGCTAAACATCACCTCTCATTATGTGGGTGCCCGCAAAACGGGAGCTGGAACTTCTGGCAGCCGAAACCCCATCCAACTGTTTGACCCATATTTCATCATGGATGGTGCATTGACCTACCACGACATAATCAAAGGTATATCGTTGCAGGTAACGAGTTATAATTTATTAAACAAAGAATACTTTGTCCCAGGCATTAGAGAAGCCGACAATATTGTGGGAGCTTCGCGTTTTCCGCAAGAAAAACGAAATATTTCACTGGGTATTTTATTTGAAATAAAGTAATTCATAATGAACACTTTACCCGATTTTTTGGACTTTTTGGTAATGGAAAAAAACAAAATTAAATCCTTACCCGACGGGTTTGTAATTCATGAGGGCTATTTTCCTGAGCGCATGGAAGAAATTGGTCGTTTCAGAATTAAGGCTTGGCGTAATGAGAACGGCATAAATCCCACTTTTTTTTCACAAGAGGTGTGGATAGATTCCATAGACAAAAATGCACACCATTGGATTATTACTAAAGATGAGACCATAGTCGCGGCGGCTCGTTTAAGTTTTCATGAGTGCATTGAGGATGTTCCCTACGCTGATTTTTTGCATAAAGAACACCGTCCGCTTTTTCAAAAAAGCCCCATTGCTTCCATCAACCGTTTGGTGGTCGACCCCGCGTATCGGGGGCAGGGTTTTGCCAGAATTCTCGACAATGAACGCATTAACGAAGCGGCAAAAGTAGGCTCAAAAGTGATGATTGCCTTCCCTCAATTATCTCGACTTGTGCATTTACAAAAACTGGGTTTTAACTTAATTTCTCAACTTGAAAACATCCCAGAAATGCCCGAACGGCCTTTCTTCCTAATGAAGCTGGACCTTTAGTCCTTTTAAATTTTCTTGATTATGTTAAAAAAAGAGCGACTATATCACCTGATGAACTTGAAAGAAGGCGACCTCAAGGTTGTCAACCCTTTCATGCGTTACTCTTTTTTTATGGGGGTATCCGTTGCTATTTTTTATACCGCAACGATGTCTTTGTTTCTAAATAGTTTTGACCGAACCATGCTCCCAAAGGCGTATATCGCCAGTGGTATCATTGTTTATGCATTAGGATACATTGTTTCTAAAATTCAAGAACGCGTTTACTTCTCAAAAATCGCACTGTTTTTGATTATTTTCTTGATTATTTCAGTAACTGCATTGCTTGTTGGTCACTTTATTACGGGCAACAAATGGATTTACTTTTTTCTATTTATCTGGAACCGCGTCTTTGTTTTTGTCAACGGAATTTCTTTCTGGGCCATTGTTTCCCGCATTTTCAATCTACAACAAGCCAAGCGCCTTGTTAGTTTTATCACCACTGGCGACGTCATTTCTTCCATTGTAAGTTATTTATCGGTCCCTCTTTTATTACAATTCATCGATACCAACGGATTGTTGTATTTATCAATCGGCACCCTAGTCTTTTGTTTGGTTTTGATGGTAACGATTTCTAAAAGATACAAATCAGAACTTTCCATTTTCTCGCGTGAAAAAGAAAAACCAAAACAAAAAACCTTCAATTATTTTTTCAAATCCCCGTATTATACCGCCGTATTTATGTTGGCATTATTTCCTGTAATGGGGTTGTTTTATGTTGAATTTATTTTTGCCGTCGAATCCAAAAAAGTATTTCCAGACAAAGAATTATTAACTGGTTTTTTAGGGTTATTTTTTGGACTTTGCGCCATTATTGAGCTGTTAATCAAAACATTACTGTACGGACGCTTTATTGAAAAATACGGATTAAAACTCGGCTTGGTCGTATTACCTTTGGTTCTGACCATCTTTTATGCGTTTGCAGCCGTCTATGGGACCTTTTATGGTACCACCTACGTGTTTTTTGCATTTATCGTCATGAGCCGTTTTGCGATGAGTACGGTCCGAAAATCCATCAGTGACCCTTCTTACCAATTGCTTTTCCAACCCATACATCCAGAGGAAAGGCTCGAACTACAGAGCAGGATTGAAGGTGGCCCCAAAGCGGGAGGAAATATTGTAGCTGGTGTATTGCTTTTAGGTCTGACCTATTTTACGTTCATCGACACCGTTTATCTTTCCTACATTTTTGTAGGCATACTAGTTGTGTGGTTATGGGTTGCGTTCAGTACCCAATCTCTCTACCGAAACGTGTTGAAAAATCTGTTGAAAGAATCTGCAAAACGTAAAAGTTCGAGCGATAAAAAAAACACAGAAACAGTGATGCCAATGGAGGATGCTGGTAAAAAAACCGATTTCGATATCGTCATCAAAATGGCCAACTCTCCCTTGCCCGAAGAACGACTTGAATCGGTGACCCTTCTTGAAAACTCAGGCCGGTACTATGCATTCAAATACATTGATGCGCTTATGCAGGATACCAATCCCCGCGTAAAACGGGCGGCCCTGCTGGCCGCTGGAAACATCCGAAAAATGGAATTATGGCCACATTTGTTGAATAATATCACGTCAAACTACTTTAAACTCCCCACAAAAATCGCTTTAGCGTCCATCGGTGACCCAGTAATGGGAGAATTGGAGCGTTTTTTTAACCGCACAGAAAACGACCGTGCAACCCAAAAAGAAATCATCAGTATTGTTGAAAAAATCGACACACTATCTTCAACTCGTTTTTTAAGAGCCAAAATGAACCATCCCGATCCCCACATCAGAGATCGGGTGTTTGAGGCACTTAATCAAAATCGTTATACCGCAACGGTCCTCGAACGCACCCACATCAACGCTGAAATTGACGAAAAGGCTGCCTTTGTCGTTTGGCTGATGGCCGCACAGGCTGACATTAGAAGAATGCCAGAATTAGCCCCGCTACTCAATTCGTTGGAAGAAGAAACCAAACAAACAGCCCCAAAACTATTTAACTTACTCAATGTCTTGATTGTAGACCAGGATTTTGATTTAATTAAAGATTTATACGAAAACAATAACGAAGCGACGCAAGGCTTTGTACAGGAAGTATTTTCGATGGCCCTAACCGAAGACCTTCGCGTAAAATTAGCCCCTATTTTTGAGGAAGACACGATTGAAGACAAAGTGCAAAAATGCCGCGAAAATTATCCACAACAACACTTATCTCCTGAAGAGCGTGTGCTTGACATTATTAACCGGGATTTTGCGCAGCTTTCCAGTGAATTAAAGGCCTCCGCAATTCAAAGCTTATTGCATTTTCCAAACTCCCAAAATCAATACGTCTTAATTTCTAGCGCACACTCAAACAGCGAAGTGATTGTTGAAACGGCCCTTTATGTTTTGCATCAATTATACCCTACGACATTTGAAGAGTTTAAGGAAACGGCCGCGTTTTTACCCAATTGCCATCGAACAGACCTTTGCAAAAAAATAGAACACGGATTTAAAAAGGAAGATTTATTAATCAATAAACTCAACGCCATACGGACCATAGATTTATTAAAAAAACTGCCCGCTGATTCGCTCCTACCTATGACCATTTCGTTACAAAAACTTCAATTGACTTCCTACGAAACCCTCCTCATGGATCGATATTGTACGGCAGGCCCACCGTTGTTGTTTGTGTATGAAGGCGAAATTGAACTGCTCGAAACTGATGGTAATCAGCAATGGATAAGCGAAGGCGGGTATTGGTTTCGCGAACCAGAACCACCGCCAACGGTGTATCTTCAATCGGTAAATGCCCTGAAAGACAGCACTATTTTTCTTTTAGACCCATATTTAGTTTATAATCTTATTGCCGAAAATACTGCTTACAAAGAGGATGTTACTTTGGAAACAGCCTAAACCGTCCAGTATAAAACAATCAATGAAAAACTTATTGTCAACCTATCAACAACCAAACAGTTTAGGCCAAATAGCTGTTTTTGCCCGTGGAATAACCATGTGGCTTTTGTTACTGTGGGGAGGTGGAGCGTGGGGACAATACAACAAACAGGCTACTGAAAAGGGAATACCCCTCAGCAGGATGTTTAATCCGAAACAATACAACGCCCACGGGCAAAACTTTGCCGTAGCGCAGGATAAACGGGGTTTAATGTATTTTGGAAATTTTGCGGGAGTGCTTGAGTACGATGGGGTTTCGTGGCGAACCATTCCCACCCAAAACATCACTAAAGTTTCGGCACTGTGTGTGAGTGAGTTCGGGCGGGTGTTTGTGGGCGGAAAAGGTGAGTTTGGGTATTTAAAACCAGATAGTACTGGAACGCTCTATTTTGAAAGTTTAAGCAAAGCCATTAAGACCTCCTTTGGCCAAATTCTGAATATATTTCAAACAAAGGCGGGTGTATATTTTATCTCACAAGAATACGTTTTTCTACTCACATCCAAAGGCCTCAAAGAATTTAGAGTAAAAGGCACCATTTTGTCTTCGTTTTATGAAAATCAAAAAATTATCTTATTTCTAAAAAACGGAGGGCCCCAGTTTTTGGAGGGCCAAAACTTGATTCCAATCGCAAAAACAGCCCTCACTCCTACGCTTTTTGACCTAACCGCCGTATTTCCATTAGAAAATAATGAGTTCTTGTTGCTAACGAGTAGCCAAGGGTTGTTTAAATTATCCAATAATACCATCAAAGTCTTTGATTGTGAAGCCAATAGCCATTTAATTACCAATCAAACTACCGCAGGAACTGTACTAAGAAATGGCCAATTCGCCATTGGAACCTTAAATGCTGGCATCGTCATTATTTCTAAAAATGGCCAAATAAAAAACCAAATAAAAGACAATGACTACCTGCAAAACATGCTCGTCAATGCCATGTTCACCAACCGTGACGGTGCCTTGTGGTTAGCCCTCAATAACGGTATTGTACAAATTGATGTGGACTCTCCTATTGAGAAATTCAATGAGTTTAGTAACTTGAAGGGCGAAGTAAAAGCCGTGGTAAGGGCCAATGGACGCTTATATGCAGGGACACTTAATGGCCTTTTTTACATCGACAATTTTAACGTCAGGCCCGTTGCCGCCCTCAATGCAGGCTGTTTTGACTTGGCTGTAGCCCCCAATGGGCTTCTGGCTGCCACCAACAGAGGCTTATTTTTAGTTTCAGAACGTGGTGCTCAGCAACTTACTCCTTTTTATTCGCTGTGTGTTTACGTATCTAAAATCAATCCGTCCGTCATTTTTGTGGGACAGCAAAATGGGCTGGGGATGTTAAACCTAGCGGGTGGTGGCCGAAACTACCGACTTGTCGGTAAAACCAACGAGCAAATAGTTGGGATAACAGAAGACGAAAAAGGGAATCTGTGGCTTGAAACGCTATCTGACGGTGTCATAAAAATCAATGCTCAAACCAACGAAGAAAAAAAGTACGCCGCCAAAGACGGCTTGCCTCCCTTGTCGTATAATCGCATCACCAACACCTCCAAAGGGCTTATTGCCTATAATCAAAAGGGAATTTTTCGGTTTCAACCGCAAAAAGACCAATTCGAGCCATACAATCTTTTTCAGACCGATAGCGCAGCAACTGTATATTGGAACGGAAAAATTTTGGAAGACGGGAGCGGAAAAATATGGACCACACGCGGCGACGAGAAATTTATTACATCCTACCTACCAACTGGTCAACCCAATAAGCCGTATCAGGCAACGAATACTGCATTTTTACCGATTTCTGATATACCTTTCAATGTTATTTATCCAGACCACTCAAATTTGATTTGGTTTGGAGGCTCAGAAGGATTGATTCGGTTTGATTTAAACCTTAGCCAAGAATACCAACGTCCATTTTCCGCATTAATTCGAAAAGTAACAGTCAAAGGCGAAGAGACACTTTTCAACGGTTACCCTACAGATACAGCCGCAATCACTGATAATTTGTCTGTGCCTAAAATTCAGTTAGAGCCCAAGAATAATAACATAGAATTTGAATTTTCAGCCCCGAGTTTTAACGTCAACGAAGTATTGAGCTTTCAATACTACCTCGAAAATTTTGATAAGGTATGGTCAGATTGGACTACGCAATCTCAAAAGGAATATACCAACCTTCCCCCTGGCAATTATAAATTTAGGGTAAGAGCTCGCAATATTTACGGAAAACAAAGTGAGGAAGCCATCGTAGAATTTTCGATAGCTACACCACTTTATTTAAAATGGTGGGCCATTGCGGCCTATATTTTGCTGATTGGAGCGCTTATTTATAACTCCGTTCGTTGGCGATTGCGGGTATTGGTTCGTGAAAAACTGGAACTCGAAAACCTCATTCGCGAACGTACCGAGGAAGTTGTGACCCAAAAAGTAGAGTTGGAACAACAATCTGAAGAGCTTACTACCAAAAATGACCAGCTTGAAAAAATCGATTTCATTGTTCAGGCCATCAACACTGAAATCAACTTTGCGAATTTGTTTCAAACCGTCTTAAATCGTTTGAAAATCATTCGTAACATGGACTGTGCTAGTGCCTTGATTTTCAATAAAGAAACCAATGGCTATCAGTTCAAAGCACTTTACGGGTTCAATGAACTATCGACAGTAGAATCTGTGCAATTACGCCTCGAAGAAGCCGAAAATCGCTATATTTACGAAGCCATTGAGGTCTACGAAGATATTTATTTTAAGAACGACATTAGTTATGAAAAACTAAATACCCCGATTGATTCGTTGGTGACTCCCAAATCCATGATAGCCATCGTCATCAAGGTAGATAATCACATTGAAGGTTTTATCACGCTCGAAAACTCCGTCCGCTCCAACGCGTTTGATCAAAGGGATTTCAACATGATTAAAAACTTAAAGGAACACCTGATTGCTGCTTACATCAAAACTCGCATTCTGGAAGACCTCGAAAACACCCTGAGTAATCTTAAAAATACCCAAGAGGAGTTGATTCGACAGGAACGTCTGGCTTCAGTGGGTCAATTGACAAAAGGAATTGTTGACCGAATTTTAAATCCGTTAAATTACATCAACAACTTTTCTGAATCTTCAACTATTTTGATTGATGAACTAAATGAGCTGCTCGAAAAAAACAAAGCGAGTCTCAATCAGGATTTGCAAGAAGAATTTGAAGATTCGTTGACACTACTTAAAAATAGTATTACTAAAATTTATGACCACGGAAACAGTACCACGCGCATTGTCAAGGACATGCAAAAATTGCTCAAAGAAAAATCACGTGAGTTTTTTGAAACAGATTTGAATTATTTTATTGAAAGCAGGGCCAAAGTCATTTTCCACGACTTTACTCAAAAAAACAGGGATTTTAATGGTGAATTACTCATCGAACTCGAACAACAATCGCTTAAAACACGGATTCTTCCACCTGAGTTTGGGGATGTTCTTTCCAATATAATAGATAACGCCCTCTACACTTTATTTGAAAAAAGTAAAATCAATAAAAATTTTTCCCCACAAATTAAATTAACGACTACATTAATCAACGGCGAAGTTCAGTTAAGAATCAAAGACAATGGTAAAGGAATACCACAACGTGATTTAAATCTAATTTTCAGTCCTTTCTTTACAACCAAACCCACCTCAAAAGGCACCGGATTGGGTCTTTTTATGACCAAAGACATCATTGAACTCCATAAAGGAAAAATAGAACTCAATTCCAAAGAGGGTGAGTTTACCGAAGTAATTATTACGTTACCAACGCTCAGCTAAGCCTCTTTTAATCAAAAGGATATATGGAAAATGACAATAAAACGATTGAGTCTGAAAAAAAAGGTGAATTAGAACACCAAGAAAATCACCAATCTGAGCATGACATTGAAGCCTTGAAGGAGCGGTATAAGCAAATGAATAAATTGGCAGAAATCGGTCAGTTAACGGCAGGAATTCTCCACGAAATTCAAAATCCGCTTAATTTTGTAAACAATTTTTCTAAACTCTCTATTGACCTGATTAGAGAAATAAAGGAGATTTTTGACAACCGAAAGGATGTTCAGCTAACCGAAGAGGAGGAGGATTTGCTTTTTTTACTTGACCAACTATATGGTCTCAATCAAAAAATCGGGGAAAATGGGGGTCGAATCACCCGCATCATTCAAAGTATGTTAGCCCAAACAAGAACTGAAAATAAAGATGCCCAATTTGAACCTGCTGATTTAAACGTTTTATTGGAAGAATTTACCAAACTTGCCTACCAAGGCACCCGAGGTGAGGACCGAACATTCAATGTGTCGTTGGTTTTCCAATTGGATGCGAAAGTAAAAATGGTAAAAATTTCCGCCACCGAAATCAGTCGGGTGGTCCTTAATTTGGTTAATAATGCCTGCTACGCCATCAACGAAAAACTCAAACTGCAGATTGAAGGGTACGCGCCTCAAATCATCGTCACTTCAAAACGGCTGAGTGATATGGTTGAGATAAAAATCAGAGACAACGGCATAGGAATTCCAGATTCAATTAAAGAAAAACTGTTTACACCTTTTTTTACGACTAAACCCGTTGGTAAAGGCACTGGATTAGGGTTAGCACTGAGCCGTGATATTGTAAATATAATGCACCGAGGCACGGTGAGTGTAGACTCTGAGGCGGGTAATTTTACCGAATTTACCCTTCAAATTCCCTTGACATTATGAAATATATCAGTGTTTTGAAACCTATTAGAACCTAACCCAATTAATTAAAACGTTAAAAACTCACCTCAAATTACCACGACAATGGCAATCAAGATACTAAGTATGGATGACGAATTAGATATGGAAATGCTCATCCAAACTCGATTCAGAAAACAAATTCGTGAAAAAAGATACGAATTCATTTTTGTACACAATGGCGTAGAAGCCCTCGAAGCGTTGACTGAACATTCCGACATCGACATTGTGCTTTCGGATATCAACATGCCCGAAATGGACGGGCTGACTTTTTTGTCGCACCTCAACGAATCAAAAAAATCAAGGATAAAAGCGGTGATGGTTTCGGCCCACGGCGATATGGACAACATCCGCCGGGCCATGAACCTCGGGGCGTTTGATTTTATTACGAAACCCATCAATTTTGATGATTTAGACATTACCATTGATAAAACCGCTGGATACATTGAAATGGTAATTCAGCATGAAAAAGAGCGCGACCAATTGGTTTCGATTCAGAATGATTTGCTCATTGCCCGTGATATTCAGCAATCAATGTTGCCCAAGATTTTCCCACCTTTCCCGAAGAGAAAAGACTTGGATTTACATGGATTTTTGGAACCTGCTAAATCGGTGGGAGGAGATTTATTCGATTTCTTCTTGATTGACGAAAATCACCTTTTCTTCATCATCGGAGATGTTTCGGACAAAGGTGTGCCCGCTTGTATGTTTATGGCTATTACAAAAGCCATTTTCAAAACCCATTTTTTACACCGCAATTATGAAGATATCGCCGACGAAGTAAAAGAAGTCAACGCATTTTTATCAGAGGACAACGACTCTTTTATGTTTGTGACCGCCTTTGTCGGTATTTTGGATCTACAGACGGGCGTGGTTGAATACGTAGATGCAGGCCATGAACCACCCTTTATTTTACGAAAAGATAAGGGAGTTGAACCTGTCGTAAAAACAACAGGTATGGCCCTCGGTATTGATCCCGACTACAACTATAAAAAACAAGTACTGACTTTAAACCCAGGCGATACTCTTTTTATGTACACTGACGGGGTAACCGATGCCAATAATACGGCTGGTGACCGCTTCGGAACCCATAGAGCAGAGGATGTTTTAACCCCATTTGTTAATGCGCCTTTGCCTCAAGACATCAACAAGTCCATTCGTCAGCACTTGAAAGATTTTATCGGGGAAAACTCACAATTTGATGACATCACCGTACTGACCATTCAATTCAACGGCAATTAAGGGACAAATTTCGTTTCTTAAGTGAATAAAATTAAAAAAAAAGCAGGCCCGAAACGACGCCTTTTAGGTATAGTTTCGAGGTCTGTTTTTTTTTGTATAAATAAAAACACCGATTGGCATATATTTTTTAGCCCCTTCGTACACAAAAGAATGTTCTTTGTCCTTAAAATGGCTTAATTGGGCCCTCATTTAGTATACAGGTAACATTGACATTTTTACTCAACACTTTAAGTAAATCATGGATGCTATTCAAATCGTTATTGTTGAAGATGACGCAATAATTGGAGCAGACCTCCAAGACCGCCTTGAAGAAATGGGCTATGAAGTGATTGGGCTCTTCGAAAATGGTGAAGACGCTTATGAATCCATTCAAAAATCTTCGCCAGATTTACTAATCATGGATGTACAGCTGTCGGGAAAATGGGATGGAATTGAAACTGTAAGGCAGATTTCAAAAAAATTCCAATTCCCAATCATTTTTTTAACGGGAAATTCCGATGAAATCACCTTTTCAAAAGCAAAAACCACTGGTCCAGCGGCTTTTCTTTCAAAACCTTATCGTGGTCGGGATTTAAAACATGCTATTGAGTTGGCCATCATTCAATCGGCGGAGAAAACAAAAAAAATGGTTGATGTTGTAGAAAATGAAAGTGCCTACGTTCTTCAAGACCGGCTTTTTGTCAAAGTCAAAAACGGCATGGAACGTTTGTTTTTTCAGGACATCCAATGGGTCGAAGCCAACGATTATTACTGTAAAGTATTTACCCGAACCAAAGAGATTCAAATTTTACAAACCTTGGGTAAATTTAGTGAAACCCTCAGCAATCTATCTGAATTTTTGAGGGTGCACCGTTCTTTTATCGTTAATTTGAATCACGTTGAGCAAATTGGTGACCTTTCACTTTATATTGGTAAACATCAAATCCCCGTCAGCAAATCAGCCAGAGAGGAAATCATGGGACGTTTAAAGAAAATTTCTTAATTTCATTTCAATAATGAAAAAAACTTTACTCAAAACACTGGCTTTTTTGTTTAGTTTTTCGGTTTTTTCACAAAATACTCTCCCTGATAGTTCTGTGAAAAAGATTTTGTTATTGGATAATAACCTACTTAAAATCAGAAAATTATATAATTTAGCTGAATCTGTAAACAACACCGATATCAGAAGGGCAAAAAGAATCTTTCATCTTTCATACCATATTGCTAAAGTAAATAACCACCTAGAATGGATACCCAAAATTGAATTTAATCTAGGAAATGCTGGGGCGAATTTAAGCCAACCCGATTCTGCCTTTTATTACTACAATCGGGCTTTGTACGCATTCCAAAAACAAAATAATTTAAAATGGGAAGCCAGAATTTTTGGTAAAATCTGTTGGGTATATAACAATCTGGGCAATTTTGAAAAAGCGCTACTTTACGGATTTCGGGCGCTTACAATTTATCAAAAACTCAATGACCCCATTGGTATTGCAAAGGCTAATTCTGAATTAGCCTTCGTTTTTTTTTCTCAGAATAAATTGGAAGACGCAATCAATTATGCTCAAAAAGCGTACGATGAACAAAAACAATCAAATATTTTAAGGGACCTCTCCACATCGGCCCAAATTCTCGGGGATGCTTGGCTGCAGTCTGGTAACATTCAAAAAGCGTTGGCATTTCATAACGAAAGTCTAGCAATCAGGCGCCTCTTCAACTACGACATTGATATTGCTCTTTCACTGAATAGTAGAGCCAATACTTACATAAAAAAGCGACAATATTCATCCGCCCTAGCGGATTACAACCAAAGTCTTCAAATAGCCCAACGCAGCGGAATTTATTGGCTCACCTCATCGGTTACTGGCAATATTGGCCAGGTTTACAAACTGATGGAGCAATATCGAGATGCCTTGCCTTATCTCCTTGAAAATGAAAAACTTCTAAAAAAAACATTTCACTCCCAACAGGCTGTAGATAATTATAAACTTCTGGCCGAAGCCTATGGCCAGCTTAACCAATACGATTCTGCCTTCTACTTTCAAAAAAAAGCATCCTATATCGGTGACAGTCTGCTCCGTATTCAGAATAGCACTCAATTTTCGAGTTTAAAAACCCAATATGAATCCGAGCAGAAGGAGACTCAAATTGCCTTACAAAATAAGCAACTATCGGAAGATAGGATAAAACTTTGGGCTTTATCTTCCTTCCTTGGCCTCATGTTAATTGGTGGCCTGATGCTCTTCAGACTCATTCGTACATTGCGCCAGCGCAATAAAGAAAAGGAGTATCTGATAAGAGAAATTCATCACCGCGTGAAAAACAACCTTCAAGTTCTTTCCAGTTTATTGCATCTTCAAAGTAGATACATAAAAGATAAAGTGGCTTTGGAAGCCATTCGAGAAAGTGAAAACCGGGTGGAAGCGATGGGGCTGATTCACCAAAAATTATACATGGGAGTCAATCCAGGAACGGTTGATATGAACGATTATCTCAAAAATCTAGGTATTTCGTTATTGGATTCATTTGGCTTGATTACCACCGAACAAGTGAAGATTAATTATAAGCTAGATCAGATTTATTTAGACGTCGACACCGCCATGATTATTGGCCTCATTGTTAATGAATTATTAACCAATTCTCTTAAATATGCTTTCCCAGAGGGGCGAACAGGCGAGATTGAACTTTCATTATGTGAGGAAAATGGCAAACTCTGCCTTCAAGTAAAAGACAATGGTATTGGCTCCGCCAAAGCCCCAGAATTAAATAATGGAACCGCTTTTGGATTGAATCTGGTAAAGATTTTAAGTAAAAAACTCAAAGGAGAATCCAAAATCATTGAAACAACGGAAGGATACTCAACCTTTCTCCAATTTGAAAAGGTCTTGGGGAATCGCACGGTGTTAGGGATTTAATAAATTTAGTCGATTAAACGATGGCTTTCGATTAAGTCAGATTTAATTTATCCATTTACTTCAAGATAAACCAAAATGCAAATCTTGGGAACATACTACCACAGAATCTGAATAATTGATTTTTTATTAAATTTTACTACACAAGCACCTAACCAAACTAAGACAACCATTTGGATACCAACTATTTACATACTATGTGTTTAAGTAGACATTGGTATAAACAAATCACGGTTTTAACAAATAATCAACCTCCCTTTTTTTAAAAATCACCCTCACAGACAGCCAAGACAATGGCTTCTTCTACCAAAAAAATAATCGTTTTAATATTTCAAGGTCAGTTAAAGGCTGAAACTTGAACCGCCAGTGTATTTACCCCTTAGGGAGAGCCATTTTCTGATACTTACCATCCAAAAAAAATGTCTACCTTGTTAAAGCTTTCTATGTAATTGAGTGTTGGAGGAGAATTAGAAGTACAGTGAACAATACATGATAGCTATCGACACAAGGACTACCTCATATTTCATTAATCAAAGTAATTTAGTTTTGTCATGAAGCATACATTTAAGTTCTATACACGAAATACTACAAATATCTCATTTTTGCACTTTTCTGGGTAATCCAGAATCCACTTTAATATACAACCTGAGTTATGCGTAAAACATTGTTTCACTTTGAAAGTGTAAAAATAATACTTCTAGCGTGGTTGTGTTTCAATACCCTGACCTTAAATGCTCAAAGTCAGTTGGTCAACGAATGGATTAGGCCCAATCAGAAATATTTAAAATTTTCAATTACGCAATCGGGAATTTATCGTATCAGTTATCAGGATATTAAAAACGCAGATGCTACTTTTCTCCAGACAAACCCTATTCATTGGCAATTATTCTGGCGAGGAAAGGAAATAGCCATACGCATTGTAGGCCAACAAAACGGGATTTTTGAAGACACTGATTACCTTGAATTCTACGGCGAAGGAAACGACGGGAGTCAAGATTCGCTGCTCTATCGGCCACAAAAAAGGCTACACCCCTATCAAACGCTATTTTCGGACGTTGCTGCCTATTTCCTAACCATCCATCCTTCATCTGCTGGCAAACGAATTTTGGAATTAAATACCTCCGCACAAGGCCTTATCCTTGAAAAATTCCACCTTGAAGAGACCGTCCAAGCCTTCATAAAAGAATATACTTTTAACAGTTTGAAAGGAATCGAACCTACGCTCCAACAAAGTTATTTTGAGCCTGGAGAGGGATGGTCTGGAAACCTCCTGACCTCTGACTCCATTGGTGTAGTTCATTTCAAATTGGTGAATCAAATCGAAACCAATTGGCCCATCAAACTGGAAGGCATGATCAACGGTCGGGATAATCTGTTTCATCAAATTGAGATTCAAGTAGACACCAATCCCCAAACCACCCTGCCCTCCTTGGATTTTTGGGGATTTATGAGCCAGACATTCCAGACCACCATTGCGGCAAGTTCGGTGCTCAACCAACGCCTTAGCGTACGTTTTGAGCCCAAAAAAACCAACATTAAAAATCAATTTTCAATTACCTACGTAAAACTATCCTATCCGCAGGCCTTCGACATGGCGGGGGTGTCCTCCAAGGTATTTCACCTTCTGGCCAACGCCCGTCAGTCTGCTTTACTTTTGGTACAAAATGTGCCCACGACCGCCACAGGCTATGACATAACCGACAAATCCAATTGCAGACTCTTAACTTTGGAAATTAGTGACGGCCAAGCGCAGATAGTGGTCGATGAAACAACCCGCAACCGCGACATTCTGTTGACGACTCAGTCGTTGAAACCAATGGGGATTGCGCCAGTCAAATTTCAATTGACCTTCTCTGCATCAACAGATTACGTGATTATTACCCATACTTCGCTAAAACACTCAGCCAAAGCTTATGCCGACTACCGTGCCTCCTCGATCGGGGGAGGGCACAAGATACTCATGGTAGAGGCTGATTCTCTCTATGATGCGTTTAACTACGGCGAGCGGGGTCCGTTAGCCATACGTCGTTTTGCGGATTTTATGCTATCAAATACGGCGGTAAAAAATTTACTGCTAATCGGTAAAGCCTGTAGTTATCCCTATTTTGTCAAAACTGCCGCCGATGATTTAGTGCCGACAATCGGTTATCCAGGCTCCGATATTTTGTTGACGTCTGGTTTAAAAGGCTTTTCGGCCAATACCCCCGCCATACCCACAGGAAGACTCAACGTAACTACCGACGAGCAGGTTCTGTCCTATCTGGCCAAACTCAAACAGTTGGAGGAAACATTTTCTGAGGGTTTATGGCGTAAAAACATCGTTCACATCAGCGGTGGAAAAACCCACGACGAAGCGCAAAGTTTGAAGGCCGCAATCCAACATCTGGGAGATATATTTAGAAACGGATTTGTGGGTGGAAAGATAACATCCTTCCACAAAAGCAATCCTTACGAAAAGGTAGAATCCATTGATATTGCTCCGATTGTCAATGAGGGCACCAGCTTGATTACATTTATTGGCCACGCGGGGCCCTCCATCACCGACCTAAATTTTGGTTTTGCTTCACCGCCAGAGAATGGTTTCCGTAACCGATTTTATCCCCTCATGATTTTTAATGGTTGTGGAGTTGGGGAGATTTTTTCCCGTTTTAATACCCTCTCTACCGACTGGCTGTTGGCCCCTGAGAAAGGGGCGGCAGCAGTACTCGCCCACTCCTACTATAGCTACGAAGCACCCACCACCCGCTACTTGACTAAACTTTACGGCAATTTATTTACCAACGTAAACACATTTGGGTTATCGCTAGGCAGAACCCAACAACTCCTGAACGAAAACCTTGAAAAAGAGAGCATTAGTGCTTTTGACGTATCAGTTTTGTTGCAAATGGTGCTTCAAGGAGACCCCGCATTTATCCCATATCCATTATCAAGCCCCGATTTTGCCGTGGCGCAAAAAGATATCTACATTCAATCTTCGGTCACGGGAAGTACGCTCAAAAACAGTGATTCGATTCGAGTGGTAATTCCCATCAGTAATTTAGGCAAATTCGTGCCCGATCGACCTGTCTCATTGTTATTGAAAATTACGGGAAAAGTCTCCACCGAAAAAATAATTCTAGTCAACGGTTTTCGTTACCGCGATACGGTGTATCATACCATACCAACGGATACTATATTGAACAAAATTGAAGTACGCATTGACCCCAACAACCATTTTATTGAACTGAACAAAGCCAACAATACCACCACCCTTCTGATTGATTGGACGCAGGCAACGGGCAACAGTTTTCCACCCAATCTTGTACCCGATGTAGTCAGCCCAGTACTTAGTGTTTTTATTAACGGGGTCATGAAAGAAAACTACGCCCTCGTTGACCCAAAACCGAAAGTAGATATTTATCTCGTGGATGAGAACCCATTGTCGGCCAGTGATTTAAGTGCATTTGAGGTTTTTTTGTTGGCGTGCAGTACCTGTAGCCCTCAAAAAATATCCCCAGAATTAGTGAAAATTACCGCTTTTTCGGACAATCGGCTGCGAGCCTCAACCCATTTAGACCTCGATGAAGACAAAACCTACCAGCTCATTATTTTTGGAAAAGATGCCTCAGGTAATCGAACAAAAAACCCCTATACGCTAACACTCAACCCCTTACCCCCCAATGCCCCTATTACTTTTTTGGCTTATCCGAACCCAGCCATTTCATATGTCAAGTTTGAATTGAACCTGAACAGAGAGGAATTGCCGACCGAGTCGCGACTGACCATTTATAACCTATTGGGATTACTTGTTTTCGATGGCAATTACCCCGTCGAAGCTGGTAAAAACACTTTTCTATGGCAGGCAAAAGCCCCCGGGCATTACATCTATAAATTACGGCTAATCCGAAAAAACGGGCAAGCAGAAATGCATACTGGAAAACTTATTTGGTTGTATTGAGCAATCGGTTGCTCGCTATTAATTCCCACTTCATTGTTGCACCTGACTCAATGATGCCCTTGCCGATGCAATCAGACGACGACTGGCAAAAGGCAACAGCAACATCTTCACGGTACACCAAACCAATATTTGGGGCATAAATCCGGAAATATTTTGATTGATTGACCAAGGTAGAATCATTGTCTCCCATCACTGAAATAGTACGATCAAACCCCAAAGGCCCCCTTCTATACGCTTTACCTTGATTCTGATATTGGAGTTTAGTATCGGGGCGGGTATTGTACAAATTAGAATTCCAAGAAGTAGTAAGTAAAATGGGAAAGACCAATTCAATCATCGGCACGTTGTTTTCTTGACTAACAACTTCCGAAAGGCTTTTATAAACCGTATGGATGCCCGTGAGCTTCCAAGCAGACTGCTCCGTTTGCCGGGTAGACTCTTCAACTAGATAAAACAATTGACCATTTTGAAGGTATGAACTCTTAATTTTTTCTTGAAATTGATAACTACTTTTTAGGGATGATTTAATGGCCAAATACTTTTCCTGCGTCACCTGATACACCCAATAATCACCAACCTGTAGGGGGAAAAAAGCCGCGTCATCGGGGGTGGGTTCATGGTTCATTTGCCGACATCCTTCGCACAAGCCAAGGAAAAACAGCAGGAAAAAAAACCACAAATTGTGTTTCTTAAACATCGTTTAAACAATTGATAAACAGCTACTAAAAGCGACCTTGGGTAAAGATAACAAAGTAATGCAGATATTACAAGGACATAATCCAGCAGAAGATTGTTTGCCGTGGGGATAATCAGTACCTTGAAGAGCTAAAAGCGCACGTATTGTCTTTATTTTTTTCGTTAATGAATATGGGTGGGATTGCGGGAATGATTCGGTTTGATGGTAAGGCGGTTTCTGCCCAAGACCTCACACATATTAAACAAAGGCTAAGGCACCGGGGAGAGGTATCGGGTCAAATCATTGACCAAGGAGCACTGCTGGCGTTTGGAAATACAATTGAATCAAACAATGCCGCTGGTATTTACGCCGTGGTGCATACTGATTTTCCCAACCCGTCAATCAATCAACTTTTTATTTCTAGTTTTCTTCAGAATGGCCTTTCTTCGTTCAATGAGTTAAATGCTGATTTCGCCCTAACCTTGTGGGATACTCGCCAACAGGCGCTGGTTTGCGCAAGAGATATTCTGGGCGTTATGCCCTTTTACTATGTACATCAGCCGGGTCGTTTTTTTGCCTTTGCTACCGAAATTAAAGCTTTGATTGGGCTTGCGGGAATAGTAGTAACACCCAACAGACATAAATTCAGGGAGTACCTAACCTGGAGTACTACGTATACACCTTATAGTTCAGAAACTTTTTACGAAAATATCTACAGCCTTCTGCCGGGCCATTTTCTTGAAGTCAATGTCGAAAAAGTACATTTAGCACCTTACTGGAACCCAAACCTTGGAAAGTTCAGCCAAATAAGCCGCCCCGAAGAATATTCAACGTTGTTTAAAGAACATTTTACCGCCGCGATTGACGCCCGAATAAAAGGTAAAATGAGCATTGGCGCTCATTTGAGCGGTGGTTTGGATTCTTCATCGGTCAGTTGTATCGCCCAATCTTTACTCACCCAGCAAAAACGCCCTTCACTTCATACCTTCAACATTGACACAGGGCTGGCTTCGACTGATGAATCTACGTTTGTGGAAGCT
This sequence comes from Runella rosea, assembly GCF_003325355.1. Classification (GTDB taxonomy): domain Bacteria; phylum Bacteroidota; class Bacteroidia; order Cytophagales; family Spirosomataceae; genus Runella; species Runella rosea. Next base: position 45,061 of record NZ_CP030852.1, on the reverse strand, counting down.
GTCGTGAAGCAATACCATACGCAACACCACACCGTACATCCCACCGCTGACGTGCTCGATGCTGTACTGAAAATCAATCAGCTTTTTGACCGCCCCGACCACTTTATCATTCCGTCCAGTTTTCACCTGAGTGTTTCGATAAAGGCCAAACAACTGGGTTGTGATTGTTTGCTCACGGGGCACGACGGCGACAGTGTTATCACCACCGGTCTTGAGTACTTGGATTACTTAATAGACACCAGTGATTGGCAAGAACTACGCCTGGCCTGTCTGCAATATATCTCATACACTGAGCGAAATCTGGCTTTTTTAGGGAATAACAACGGAGACTTAAGCACTCATTCAAAATACGAAAAATACGCCTTGCACATCATTGGAGGCAATATAACCAAGCGGTTCCGCTCCCATCCATTTAGTACTTTTTTAAAGGCATTATCCATCACAAAACAGGCGCTTAGGATCTCTACATCGGCCATTATTGCGTATTGCATTCAGCGTGTCAAGGCTAAAATTGTTCATCAAAACCTTCTTGACAATGCATTTAGTGTTGAGTTTAAACAGCAGATACCTGCAAGAGTGCTTCAGTCTACCGAAGCATTGAGCGCTTCTATTTCGTCGGAGTTTAATGTTTCTACCAATCAAATTCTTAATACAACCAATGTAATCTGTAATGAGCAATTAAATCACATTGGTGCTTATTACGGCCATCAATATACGTTTCCTTTCTTCGACAAAAATGTTGTAGAGTTAGGCCTGTCGACCCCTGCCAAAATCAGCTTTGATCATGGACGCGGACGTGGTTTGATTCGGAATGGCTTACAAACGATTCTGCCTTCTCAAATTGTTTCTCGACTTACCAAAGCCAACTTTGTGGAATACGGTACGATTTCGGCCCAGCAACTCTATTTGGCAGCGCATCAGCAATTTAAATCGCCAAGTCATGCCATTTGGGAGGTGATTGACCGCACCCTATTTTTAAAAATCGTGAATGTTGTATTTGAGCATCGAGTGCCAATGCAAAGAAAAACCCGGTACAACTGGCTGTTGAGTCGTATTATTTACCTAGCACTCTGGCTAGATTCAGCCAAAAATGCTAGGTAGTTATGGGTATATAATATATCAAACGTAAAACTTCTTCACTTATACATTTGGTTAACCTTCAAAAGAACCGCCAAAACCATCGGTTGCCGACCCAAGTTTTTGAGTCATTTTCTTTACTTTACCCAAGACTTTTAACTTGGGGGTTTTATACGCCTTTTTAGAGGCTGGAGCTGATAAATACTGACCTTTAGTATTCATGGTTGAGTTTTATTAGTAGTGGATGGTGGACAATAAAAATTGAACTGAAAATTTATAACATCTACTCGACGACCACGCGGTGATTCCGCGTTTGCCCTCGCTCCACTACTGAGAGAATATACACACCAGTGGCTATCTTGCTAGTAGCTTTTAACATAAGATTACCAGACTGGACTCCAATTTTTTGAAGGGGAAGCAAACGTCCTTCCATACTATAAAGATTGACCAAAGCGGTTTCTGGCTCGTCTAAACGCAGGGTAAACCTTCCCTCACTAACAACGGGGTTAGGAAATACCCCGTAGGCATCTTCCCGTAAAACAACCGAAATAGCTGGATAGACCGTCACTTTACCGCTGAGATCGGTTTGTGTCAATCGGTAATAGCTGGTACCAGAATACGCTTTTCGATCCACAAGGCGATAGGTTTTCAAGGAATTGCTGTTGGCAGCGATTTCGCTTATTTCTTCTACCTTTTCAAAATTTCTCAATTCCTTACTGCGCTCCACGAGAAAACCTTTGTTATTGGTTTCCAGCGATGTAGTCCAAGCCAAGTCAACTGTTTGATTTGAAAGGGGTTTGGCAGTAAAAGACACCAAAGTAACGGGTAATGGCCGCGCTACATTGGTCACTGAATTATTGTTTAATGTAATTGCCCCTGCCACTGAAAGGCCTCTCCCCTCAAGGGAAGCACCAGTATTCAGGACTATAGCACCCTGTGCAAGTATAGTACCCTTAAAGACTGAGCCAGTCCCTAAAGTAACGGCTCCATCTACCTGAAAAAACACATTGTTGGCGGTAGCACCGTTAATCAGAACAATTGATGAAGAAGTTGCGGTCGTTAAAGCACTGCTTAACTTTATGATAAAAATCCCAGTCCCGCTTAAAGTTAAGGTTCCGTTTAAAGTTGTAGGAGCGGCCGTATTTTGGCAGTAAACTATCCCTGACATCAATGTTTGCCCAGCTAATTCGGGCGCAATGATTGTACCACAAGGACGTGAGTTCAAAGAGTTATAGGCCGATACTACATCTATGGCGGCCTGCGCTGCTTCGGGTGAACCTGGCAAACGAATGTTTCCCACTACTGTACCTGGAGGAAAGCCACTAAAAGCCCCCACATTAGTACCAATATCACCAATGACCATTGATGCCCCCGTATTCGTAAAAGCCCCATTTGCCGTAAATAATGCAAAGTCAAAGGCTGTCCCCAGATTAGGAGCCTGTCCAAAAACTAAACTTTTCAAACAAACCAAGGTGGATACGCTTAGAATTAGAAATAAATTTTTTTTCATTTTTTTTTAAATTAAATGGTGATTCTCTTAAACCTGTTGACAAAAAAAATAATGCAATAAATACTCCCTCAAAAAGTACAATGATAAAAAATGGGCCAAAGCAGTTTTAAAATCGATAAGCGGATAGATAGCTCATTTTTAATTGTTTTGTTGTGATACAGTCGTAATTGAGTACTCTTCAAGCAATTGGGTAAGCTGCAGGTTCAATTAATGATGTAGAAAGTCGAAAAATACGGGGAATCCAATTTCGCAGAAGTATTTACTTCAAGTAAATCCATAACGATAGCATAACTATAAACAGACATAATACAAATGTCAAACTTAGGAGCATAATTTGTGTTACATATTTCCAGAAAATAATTATATAAATCACACTTTTTTAAAGTGTTAAATTCGACTAGCCCTGTAAAATGAGTGGAACTCATTTTACGTTTGGGACACCCATAATAAACTTTGGTATTGGCAGGTTATTCACAGCAAAAACAAAATGATTTTGTTGTAATTCAATTAAAACTGATTCTGCTTCATCAGTAAAGTATTACATATCTTAGATTTTTTCTTACATAAATCTCACATTTTAAAGGGTTTATATACAATTTGACCAATTTTTTAGTTGTGTGGCATGATTGTTTAGTGCTTACGGGTAGATACGCTCACCTTATGTTTTGTATAGCTTAAGGGCCTCGGTTTGTATTCATCTGCTTTTAGTAAAAGCGATGATATAATGAATACAATCAACAAAAAACTACATGAAGCTATACATCAAATTTATGGTCAGTCTACGTTGTAAAATGGTAGTGGAAGCGACCCTAAAAAAGCTCAGGTTGCCTTACAAAACTATTGACTTGGGTATGGTAGAGCTTTTGGAAGAGATTACACCACCACAACGTGAAATCCTTAAAGAACAACTACTCCAATCAGGACTAGAATTGCTTAACGATAAAAAAAGTATCCTTATTGAAAAGACAAAGGCCGTCATCATTAAAATGATCCATTATGAGAATGAAGTACCCAAAGTAAATTACTCAGACTATATCAGCGAAAAATTAGGCTACGATTATACATATTTATCAAACATATTTTCAGAGCATAAAGGCATGACTATCCAACAGTTCATTATCCTTCATAAAATTGAACGTGTCAAAGAATTGCTGCTATATGATGAGATAAATTTAACCGAAATTGCCTATCGCCTCCACTACAGTAGTGTCGCACATTTATCGACTCAGTTCAAAAAGGTGACAGGTGTCCCTCCATCCTATTTTAAAAAATTGTGGCAGAAGCGCGAAGGAAATCTGGAAAATATGTGATATATCGGATGGGAAATTTTAGACGTGTGTCAATTATCACATGTACTCTTACCCAAATTAAATTTTATAGTAATATAACCAGTTTTTTGGCAAGTGTCAAATCGCTACATCGTTTGTAGTAATCCAGTCTGTGAAGACTCATCAATTACTTAGAAATGAGTACTTGATAAGTTTTAAAAAGATGAAACGCAATTAGGTTAAAGACTTATTACCACAGGTGCAAGTGCCTTTTACCTGCCAGGAATTCGATGTCAAGTTTATCAGGATTAAGGGTAGCATTCGAAATGTGCAAGTTTTGACCATTTTGGATGTTTTCTCCCGATGGAATGTTAGTCATTTAATATCTTGGTGTTAAAATATTATTTAAACGCGTTTTTCAAACTATGATTGTACCTGAAAGATTTTATGTTAGATGTGATAAAAGGTCTCACTGCGGCGGCCTCTAGATTTGAGAGAATTCATGGAGGGATTGGCTTTCAAAATCCTGCTGAATTCTTGAAATCAAAAGGGTGGTAAATGAAGAATAGTCCTAATAATCAAATCAGTTTTACCAAAATAAGGGAAACTCTGTGTCCAAGATTTAGTGCTCTGCACACCTTTCATACGGGAATAAATAAGCCCGTTATCCAATTTAACTACTGGTCCTAAAATAGGAGCGCACATTAGAAGTATTTGCTTGATGTTCAATCGTAGGTCTATTAATCAATGAAAAGAACTATGCTAAGGGCTTCTATGAAAAAGTGCTTAGATCCCTTTTTTTAAAATATAATTTTGTTATTATTTGACATAAACCACTGATGTTCAACATTTTCCTTACCCGCTTTTTTGTCTTTTTGAATATCTTGGTATGATTTAATAACTGGAAGTTCTGGTAATGTAAGAGGATGAGACGACGGTAACGCCTGACCGTTAAGCTCTTTTAAGACATTATTCAAATCTTTTTGCTGCGGAGTTAAACAAACGAATTGAAACAGTTTTTGCCCCTGCCTGTTTTCAATTTCATCACTGATACGTTTCAGTACTTTTGTAGTTAGTTCGGCATTATTCAGAAAGTGAATCTCAGTACGCGTAATCAGGTACTGCATATTTTCGTCGAGCATTGTCTCTGTGATAGGTATGTTCTGGAGATGATGCTCGATTTGCTGTTCTTTATTTTTCTGAGATTTGTCATTACAATTTTTGGGTATTCGTGACGCAAACAAATTCATCTCTTCCGCTAAAGCCCTGATAAAACCCTCATTTAATTCCTGCGCTTTTCTTGCTCCAGCGGCCAAAGGGTAGCGAAGTTCCAGCTTCAACCGGTTCATTCCCGTGGATTCTTGGGTTTGGGTACTTTCCTTTATTTTCTTGGGTTGCTGTTCAACCGTCGATGAAAACATCAGGTACGGTTTAATCTTCATTTCTGGGTCTTCGGATGGGTGATCCAATACCAAATAATTCACTGCAAATCGTAGGCCGGCATTATCACCATCCTGTGCAATTACAAACTGTGCCTGAGGATTTTGATTAAGAATTTCCTGTAAAAAAGCCAGTTGTTTCCCGCTGGGCTGTCCACAAGTAGCGACGTATAAACGTCGTTCATTGGCTTTTTCAGGATTCAATTGTTTTAACGAAATTGCATCAATAGGCGATTCCGAAATGATTATTCGATGAACAGGGACTTCATTCAGACCCGTTTTAGCTTGCTCATAAGGTACAATCAAACGCATTTCTTTCCCTACCTCTCCGTACATAAATACGAAATTTTCGGTATCACGACGGTAAAGAGTTCCAAGCGTTCCTACCGGTATCTCCAGTCCATTTTCGGCTTTCAACGCCCTTTTTGCTTCAAAAAACTGATTAGAACGCCATAAAGCCTCCCCTCTCTCTCCTTTAGGAAACGCTTTATAAGCCATATTCCGAATATCCATTGATTGAATGTTTCCGTTGCGCGCATACATGGGAAACGCTGTATTTGCGTACTGAATAACTCCGTTATCAAAAGTCACATTTTTGAGTCGTCCTTCAAATTCTTTGGAAAAGAGTACATCTTTTGAAATATACCGACTTTCAAGGTATTCAGTATCTGTAAGCGGTGTAATCTGAAATTTGCGGTATAAATCCTGCTCGCGGAGGCGTATATCTTCCCTGCGACGGTCCGACACCGGTTCAACCACGCTCTGCTCGGGTAAATCTATCTTTTTGGCAAATACATCGGGAAGCGTACCAGATTGAGCCATCATTAATTCAATCTTCTCAAATATTTGGCGGTAGTTTCCATGCTCCATACGTTCCATGAACTTAAAAATATCGCCTTTAAATTGAGGATCGTTTAAGTCTGCAAAGAATTTGGCAGCGAAACCTCCGTCAACAATGACAGATAAGCGTTGCTCTCCTTTTCGGTAGATGCGCGAAACAGTTGATGACTTCGATTTGACAAACCTGTAGCCATAGTGTTGCAAAACCACTTCAAGATCCAATATTCGTTTGATTTGTTCTAAGTCTCGCATCAACTTGTTTCTTTATTTAATGCAATATATTACACATTTAATAAACAAACAATTGCGTTTTTAGAAAAACAGAGCCAAACAAGCATTATATTGCACATTCAAATCTTCATTTATGACTCTCATTCAACTTGGTGAAACCATAAGGCAACGTCGACAAAGGCTTGATATTCGCCAAAACGACTTAGCCGACTTGGCAGAGATAGGACTTCGTACCGTGATTGCCGTTGAAAACGGAACGGGTAATCCATCATTTCAAACGCTAACTAAAATTGTAGAGGTGCTGGGTTTAGAACTTAACCTGACCGTTAAATTATGAGAAAGGCGACTGTCTATCTTAATCATGAAGCAGTGGGCGAACTGATTGAAACGCCTGACAGTTTCATTTTTCGGTACGATGACACTTACATCACTCGCCCCAATATTGAGTTTGACGTTGCCCATTTCAAATCAGGAATATAAGTCGCCTTACCTTTTTCCTTTATTCTATGGCCTGTTATCAAAGGGTTATAATCGTGCGATACAATGTCGATTACTTAAAATCGACGAAAATGATGATTTCGGGCTTTTGTTGGCCATTGCACACTCTGATACGATTGGAGCAGTTCGAGTTATGGAACAACCTAAAAAAACAGACCATTAAGCTATGAAAATCATGGTTTGTCCCTCTACAATACAACTCAACTTTGAAACTTACTGTCCTAAAGACCGGCAGGTACTTTTTAACGGTAAACGCGTTTCTCCTACCCTTCAAACACCAAGACATCAGAGCATCAACTTTTCTGGTTTTGGCCAATCATTTCGGTAGCTTTCCATTTCGGGCGTACAGGGAAAAAATGTATTTGTTCTTGACGGTACTTCTTTACGGCTGCCTCAACCAAATGAGCAAACACACTATATATTGAAACCTATTCCTGCCGATTTACCTAAGGCAACTGAAATACCCGCTAATGAACATCTTACCATGCAAATTGCTCGGCAAGTGTATGGTGTTTCATCAGCAGCTAACGGCCTCATTTTCTTTGTCGACGAAGAGCCCGCTTTGCTTTTTAAACGCTTTGATTTTCGGTCTGATGGTTCAAAATGGCGGCAGGAAGATTTTGCTTCATTATCGGGCCGAACGAAGCAATCAGCAGGGCCAGATTATAAATACGAAGGCAGTTATGAAGAAATTGCTCAATTGATAAAACACCATTTGTCCGCTTATCGGGTAGAATTGGAGAAATTTTTTCGACTGGTATTATTCAATGATTTGTTTTCAAATGGTGACGCTCATCTCAAAAACTTCTCCATTATCGAAACCCTTGATGGTGATTTTGTACTGAGCCCTGCTTACAACTTGATTTGTACCCGCTTACATCTCACTGATTCGGATATGGCGTTAAAAGACGGTCTTTTTAGTAATGATTACGAAACCGATAGCTACACTGCTAATGCTTTTTACGCTTTCGTTGATTTCCTCATATTTGGTTCTCGTATTGGTACTGCCAAAAAACGAGTACGCCAGCAATTGGTTATTTTTCAGAAAGACTACGAGAAAGTGTAGACTTTAACGCAAAAATCTTGGCTGAGCGATGCTGCTAAGTCCATGTATTTAACATCTTATGAATCTCGATTGGAGCGTTTAAATTATGCTTTTAAGATGACTCAATAGAAAAATCAAAAAAACAAATTCTTCAATTCTTCGCTGGTATATTTGTCACTTTTTAGCAATTGATAGTAGGAATATGCCTTATTGATAAGCGTATCCATATATTGTAATGAAATAAAATTGACTCCATTTTCGTACAAAAATGACTGGTACTGCAACAAATTCTTGGCATTTCCCCGCCCTGAGTACATATTTTTGAAGTTATGATACTCAATATTTACTATCTCCGCCAACTGTTTAAGATTCATCTTTTTGATGTTTTCGAGTGTCATTGTATCAGACCGTTCAAAAATGGCATCTGTCATACGGCGGTTTTTATAGACAAAAAACGAGTAGGTAAACACCAATTTCCAGTAGTATTCACTTGCTTCAGGGTGTTCTTTCACAATTGTCAATTTGGCTTTCAATTCCGCCTGTTCTTCGGGCTTTTCCGAAGATATCTGTAAGGTTTTCAGCACATCTTCTCCTACCAAAATAGGGGTGTAGCTGCCTTTCTCGTCAGCAGCCAACTTAGGTCTACCTCGTGGGTTCATTGGTATAAATTTTAAAATCGGAACCGCAGAAGCGGTGGTTAAATTACCTATGGGTTTCGAACTGCCGAATCGGCAGTTCTTCTGTATTCTGTCATTTCATACTCAATGAGCAGCGGAATGTCCTGCTTTACACGGTATTAATGTTCATGTAAAAGCCAGTTTCTGAAAGAACGTTACTCTTGCTCGGTTAATTTTTTGGTAATCGACATCATATTTCTTTTGCATCAAAACTGCCAAATTATTGATTATAAGCAGTTTTCCATTTTTTGAGCTGGTCTTTCAATACACTCATAAAAGCTTTGAATGTTTTTAATATCAAATTCCTCACCAAAATTATCAACAAAATGCCCAATGAACTCGTACTGCTTCAACGTAGAGATATTTGATGCCAGAATTTCTTCGATAATATTGATAATTACAACGGATTTCAACAGTGTGAATATTCAATATAATCAAAATTGATACCCCAAAAATTTAAGCCGTATAACCCTCGTAAATGAACTGCCAAAGACTGGGTTTTAAGATCGTATATGACTTTCCAGAACCTGGCAAACCCAACACCATGGTCAAACCAAAAGGGTTTACGATATCGACTAAGCCTTCCCGCCATTTGCGAGGAAGTGGTAGGAAGTCTTGATTCGTTAGATACAAACGTTTCATTTTGAGGGAATTCTTCGTTCGATACATTAAAATATCATTTTCAGGTTGGGCAAAAGCAATCGAGACATGTGTTGTCCTGGCTTGACCAACAATAGCGAGCCTACCAACGTGACAATGATATAAAAAGTATCAATCAAAATTGGAGTAAAAGCCTCTTTCAGATAGAGCAGAAAGATTGAACCCATGAATAAAGCTGTCCACAGTGGGGCATCAGCCATTATTTTCTGCCTTTTAACATTTGGAACAATCTTTCCTTTCAAGCCAAGTAAATTTAAAAATATCAAGAAATAGATCATAATTTTGGAAAGGATGGACGTGTTAAACAGCTTAAATTGGCGATGGAGCTTGGTCAAAAAAGTATAAATGAAGCCTCGGATAGGTAGGCTTTCTGCTATAATCACATGGCAAAACCACAAAAAGTGAAAAATTAATAACAGAATGGCAATAATCAGCAATAGCTTACCACCCAGAGCATTCCCTTCTTTCTCTTTGATTATCAGCCCCGACATTTAAAATATCTATTTAATTTTGGGCTTAAAATAATAAAAACATTTAATTAAATGAGGATAAATTATATTTTTATGTTATTTAAGTTGAAAAGCGGTGGTATTTACGCTATTTTCTCTCAAATAACCGTCTCAACTCCATGGCTTTAAAAACCTTTTCTTTATTCTCTTTCATGCGATCTTTAAGGTGTTGGATAACGATACACTTTATAGTCTTTGGTGTGTTTGTAGTTAATCAATGCTCCAATCGATGAGCCTGCCACAATTCCAATGAAATTATCCACAGAGTCTTACACCACATAATTGGTAAGGAATCCAATAACAAGTGTAAGGCCCAGAATCAGACGAACAATCTTTACTTAAATCAACGCGAAAAAATTCACCGCAGCAACGAAGAATGTCAATAAGACAGCCTTACGACCTATGCAAGTCATATACGTTATAGACTTTATAACCCGCAAAGATGCCAATAGCAAGCGCTTCGTAATCTAAAATACCAATTGGGTAATCTATTTCCAAAAAATGTGTTCCGTACTCCAATATCAATCTTTATAAATTATTAAAGTGATCAATCAAAATCTGAGCTACCACGTCATTGATATTGATATCCTGCTCCACCGCTTTATGCTTGATTTTTTCATTAAAGCAGCGGGGATTTTCACGTTGAACTGGGTAATTTCCTCCTCTGGCTCTTCCACGGTTTTCTACAGAACCAGTTGAACCGGTTCTACCTTTTGCATGGGTAAAGTAGCAGGTTCTTCTGCAAGTTTTGTACTCAACTTACCCAAACGGTTTTTAAATTCGTCACTTACAGCCATCCTGTTTCATATTTATAAAGTTGTCCAACTATTTCTTCGGCTAAGGGCATCATTTCTTCCGTTACCTTTTCATCTCCTATATTTCCCACCCCATTAGAAACTACTGACCGAATATAACTTACCCGTTCCATAATTTTCGTTTTTAGGGTCGGAATGGGGTAACTGTCTAAAATCTTTTTAATTTCAGCATTTACACTTGTGCGGTGCTTTACCATGTTCAGCACAATTCCTGGCTTCATGGTGGGGTTTTGTTTTTGAGCCTCAGCAATCAGCGCAACTGTTGCTTTAACTGCCATAACGTCCAAATAACTCACCTTGAAAGGCACTAATGCAAAATCCGAAATCTCAAACAGTGTCGAAAGTTGAACAGTCAAGTAAGGCGGGGTATCAATTATCAGGATGACTAGTTCTGGTACGTCTCCTATAGTTAAAACCTCCTGTGGTACAAGTTTATTACCTTCAAGCAAATCACCCAAGCCAACTACAATGCCTTGAATATTGGTATCAAGAATGCCTACTTTGAGCATATCTTTAAGTAAAAAGGAAAGGTTAAGTGCCAAAGTGGTCTTGCCCACTCCCCCTTTCTAATGCGCCACAGTTATTACTTTCATTGGTTTATATCTGGTATTTTTCAGTCTGATAAAATCTGTGGTTACCAATTCTTTGAGTTAAACATGAATAAATATACATTAAATTTTAAATAAATAATTTTTATTATTTTAATAATTTAAAATAATAAAAATTATTTATTTTTTCTTAAAAATCAGTTACAAACCTAAAAAATTCGTAATAATGAAAAGAAAGATTCACTACCTGTGGAGCGCTGAATTGACAATAGCGGCTTTTACATAGTCCAACGCGCAGAATGCAGGTATTCAAAGTGACGCCCAAGTAATTGATCAACAAGCTGCTGCCCTACAGGCTTATTTTACATCAGTAACAACCATTATCTATGTAATTGCAGCCATTGTTGGCTTAGTCTGCGGGTTCAGAATTTACAGCAAGTGGCAAAATGGTGACCAAGATACCCAAAAAGCTGCATTGGGTTGGATGAGTGCGATTTTATTCATTTTAGCCATTGCCGCGTCCCTGCAGTATGTCTTCTTTTAAGCCAATGAAACGACTCCAATATATAGTTTCTTCATTTTTGCTGACTTCACTGATGAATGACCATACATTTGCTAAATCAGTAGATTTGACTAAGAAAAGTGGATTTTCGAGGGTGAGAATTGATAAATATTTATCAGAACCACTTCACAACAACCATTCAATGTTTGTCACCTTTACTTACTTGGTCTGTGGATTTATGAGTTTGATTGAAGGACTTCGTATCTATAACCGTTGGCAATTAGATGAAAGAGAACTTATTACCGTTGAAATTTGGCGGTAGGTGGAGGCGATACTTATCATCACGACCCGTTTAAGTGCCTACGTCTCAGAAATGGAAGTAGGTTCACCCCATAAATAACTAAACAGGACTTTGGTATTAAACCTGAACAATTGATTATTTCTACGCCATTACTATAAATACCTGTCTCCTCCTGCCGCGACGGCTGCGGTGTTTGTGGGACTAAACCTCTTTCAAAAATGGAATCGGGGCGAGGAAGTTGAAGGGATGATTTTTATATGGTTGATTGTAATCTTATTGGGATGCTTTAGTTCAGACAATTAAGGTTCTATCCATTGGCTTCAATGATATGTTCATTGACGAGGAGTACAACCCAATTTTCGAAAGTGAATATCTGTAATCCAAAAATTATGTTGCTTGGGAAAACCAACGACACTTTGCGGAACGTCCCTACCTGCGGCCCCACTGCTATATGTAGATTACTCGTCCTGCTTCTTCGCCTTTGAAACGAACCAGTCAGCAATCCTCGCTACTCAAACGGCACTTAGTACCCAAAGAAATTCAAGATACTTAAACTTAGATTGAATTTACGGAAATTGTAAATCAATTCGAGGAACATTCTAAGATTCAGGGAAAGTAAGAAAAGATTAAACAGGCTGAATAAATACGAAATTCTCATTACAAAACCGAAACGAGGCTCTTTCAAAAATATTTTTCGCTTTCGATCGATGTTGAAATGATTTATGACATAAACACAAATACGTATATAACCAAGGGTTAGTAATTTGCAGCGGGGTTGAGATGGTAAATGAAATGATCGGCAATGTACGCTTCAATTATTCTTTTTCGGCAGGGTCGAAGGAAAACGAAGTGAGTATTTCTACAAAAATACCTTTATGGCAGTAGTGAAAGTTAACAACTGAAAGGTTGTAAAAGCATATTTCTACGTAATGGGTTTTTATCGATATTCCAAAATCGCTGACAGCTACCGTTCATTGGCAGCGGCAGTAATGTCTAATTCAACTTCAAACCAAAGTTGGCTATTTGGGACGCTAAAACGTTATTTTGGGTATGTATTCTGGGTAACATTTTTGAAACTGGAAGAGACAATTTAGCTACTTGCTTTTTGGAAGAGGCTAGGAACATTTGGAACGTGGAAACGAATTACCAAGACATTTTTTTCAACAAAAATAGGACTCTACTCACTGGCCGCTTTTGCCAACCGTGTATAGTAAATACGTTTTTTGCTCCGTTGAAAAAGGATTGATTTCCAATCAAAATTTTATGGTAATTGGTCCATGGGGGCCAGGTAAGTCGTTTACATTGACCAATACAAAACCATATATTACCTACTGTCTCACGGTGTACACATAAGCATGGTGGATGTGGGCGACACATACAAACGTCTTTGGAAACTCATGGTGAACGGTATATTACTTACGAAACCGATAATCCCATAAACTTCAATCCCTTCTATATGAAGGATTTGAACCCCGATGAAGAACCGAAAGATGCTTTAACTAACTTATTCATTGCTCTATGGAAAAAGTGGTGAACGCTCATTAAAATCAGAGGAAGTAACTATTTTAAGCATGTTCACGAATACTAAGTTGCATTGCAATCGAGTGGATGTGCACGACTTTTTTGCCTACTTTGATAGCTTGCAGTGACGACGGCTATACAGGAACTCAATGAAAATGTGGTCTTAGTCGGTGGTGGTTGCCCTCTATGCTGATGTGCTTTAATCAAAGAATTCTCAATCAATGAGTAACATTTGCTTTAGATAGTAGCTAGCCAAAACTTGTAAATACAGTATGGCTTTTACTCTGCTATCGCTCGCTGGTGGTTTGTAGTTATAACGTTGTAGTTTTAGGGTAAAAGCCGATTTCGTCCCAAGTTGTAGTATAAGACAATAGATTTTTACTGGCATTTTTGAAGCTGTTTTTATAGTAATACGAGTTTGTTACAATTCAAAAGTACAACTAAATCCTGATTGCAAAATGTAATTAAATATCTGAAAATCAATTATTTATTTCCTTTTTGAAGGCTTAAAATTACCCCTTTGGTTCTCTTGTAGGAATGTATATTCATTCATGTCGATCAATAAATAATTTTGTTTATCCCATTAACTTGAAGTAGCCTTTATTTAAAAAGGTAATTGAAGTAACTAAAAAAATAGTTACTTCAACGTCTAAATAACACCTGCTTTAATGAATTTTTCTTTTCCCCATTGATTCAAAAAAACAAAAAATTATAAAGACCTTTTTTATATAGTTTTTTAAAATTGTTTTTTAAGTTCTTTTTAAGTATTTTTTTAGAAGTTATAAAAACGAGCATAATTGTCTGATTTTTAATGTTTTATGGAATGATAAATGTATATCCATTCATGTATAAATGTATATCCATTCATGGATAAATGTATATTGAGTCATGTATAAATGTATATCCATTCATGTATGAATGTATATTGAGTCATGTATAAGCTCCAAATGAATAAAATGTATATCCATTCATGTGTGGATAACTAGTTAATGTATTGATAAACAAGTAGTTATTTTAATTTTATTGTTGATAACTTAAAATAAAATGTATATCCATTCATGTAAAACCTAGATGACCAATCCTCAAAAATGAATATTGGTGTGAAGTAATATTCATTTTTGAGGATAATGTATATTCATTCATTATATATATGTAGTTAATAGTCTGATAATCAGTGATATTATAAAATGAAAATGTAAATGAGTTTTGAGCTTATTTACTTTTTTTCTATGTTTACCTGAATTCTAAATAAAACTCAATTGTAATGGCAAAGAAGACCAATTCAGAATATATCGAAGACTTGCAGAATAATTCCGACGTAGTCATTCTGAATAACCCTATTGCCACTCCTACCTTTATACGTCAGTTGTCAAAAAGCAAAAAAGCTGAAATCAACGAAGTATATACCCCCAAGTTATTCTATGAAATTGCCTCTCGACTCAAACCCGCTGACTTAGAAAACCTGAGTCGCAACACAAACATCGTCCTAACGCTTGAAATTAAAGACTTTTTAAAGAGCATCCAAACCACCAATACATCAGGTTATTCGTATTTGATTGACTCAATCAAGATGTTGCAGACAACTCTTGTGGAATGGATAGAAGGTCGTGAAACCATCATCGTGCCAATTATCTCGCAGAGTGTACATAAGCATGACTCGGGGAAAATTGACCTATATATTTCACACGACTTGGCGAAGCAGATCTTACAGGTAAAGGAAACCGAGAATTTTAGTTTTTTCAAGAAAAACGTATTTGCATTACAAACCACTCGATCTATCAAGCTATTCCCTTTTTTCAGCAGCTGGAAAAATTATGGTCGTCCGATAGATGTAGATTTGAAATCGTTCAAGGAAAAACTGGGCTTCAATAAAGTGGTTTATTCACGATTTTCTTCGTTAAAGAAGCATGTAATTGACCCAGCCATTCACGAGATAAACGAGAAGACCGACTTGTTTGTAAAATATGAACTGCTTGGTAACAACTTGGATTCTAAAAAACCAAGAGTAACAGGAATACGGTTTTGGGTGTGGGAAAAGAAGAACGTGAAGGCACTGGAAGAAAAGAAAGCCAAACAGGGTAGTGGAGAGGCTATCATGGATGTGGACAAATACATTGAGCAAGTAACAGCCGATTATAAGACTCGGCTACGCAAACACGCTGATGAATTTTATGACCGCCTTTTGGGTAATGTAGCTAATAAGAGTCATTATGGAGAATTAGTAATTAAATTTCAAGGCACTGCCCTGGTCAATCAGTTTAACATGATCACTGATGTGGAATGGATGATGAAAGAATTCTTCCGTATGTTTCCCTACCATGCTGAATCACTCCGTTCGCTCTCGGCTATTCGTTCTCATATAGAAATCACAGAACAGGAATCTAAACAAAGGGGATTCCTCCTTTATTTTGAATTAAATGAAGGGTTTGATTTAAAAGTGACCAAAGTAGAAGTTTAAACCTTTCATGAAGTAGTGCTATTCATATAAGTATTTTGCCTATTACCTTCTGTCGAAACTCAAAAGGAGTTTGGTGACGTGCTTTTTTGAAAACATGAATAAAATGAGAGACATTCTCAAAACCCACCTGAAAACAAATTTGGGTGATTGAGTCTTTACTTTTGCTGAGCAGTTCACAGGCGTATCGAATCCGCAAATCAGTAATATATTGATTGAGTGTTTGTCCTGTTTGGGCTTTGAAGTACCGACAAAAGGCTGATTCGTTCATACTCCCTAATTCGGCGACTATTTGTAAAGTAATCGGTTCGGTAAAATGTTCCAACAAATAAGCCACCACCCGATTCATGCGCTCGTTGTTTTTAGTAAGGGTGGAAATCGGCATATAATTGGGCGAAATGACGGCTAAATCATTGGATTTGGCAAGGGTGTCCAGCAGACCAACAAAAGTCATTAATTGGGAAAAGCCTACTGCTTCAAGTAATTGATGCAATTGCTGAGCTACTTGGGAGCGTAGTGGTTCAAGGAGCTTTAACCCATAAATGGCTTTTTCAAAAAGGGCTTCAATATGTTTGGTTTCGGGTAGTTTAAAAAAAGGGGCTCCTGCAAAATCTTCAGCAAAACGCAGTATAATGGCCTGCGCCTTGGGAGCTGTCGAGGGCTGATAATAGGAAGCATCGTTTTTCCAGTAGTGCGGCAGGTTTTTGCCCAACAACACAATTTCACCACTTTCAAAACGCTCCACGCTTTGACCGATGAAACGCGTGCCAGTGCTTTCAACGATATAGTTAAGTTCGAGTTCGGGGTGAAAATGCCAAGGGTTCGTAAAGTAAGGTACTTGTTCGTGTCGGATGTCAAACGAGCGGTAATCCGTTTGGGGAACAGTCAGACGGTCTGGACGCATACACTAAATGGGTTTCTGTTTTATTATTTGCTAATTTATTTTAAAAAAACCATTTATTGCAAATATGGGGACATTTTTTGCAAAATTAT
The DNA here is from genome assembly GCF_003325355.1 of Runella rosea. Classification (GTDB taxonomy): domain Bacteria; phylum Bacteroidota; class Bacteroidia; order Cytophagales; family Spirosomataceae; genus Runella; species Runella rosea. Next base: position 28,172 of record NZ_CP030852.1, on the reverse strand, counting down.
CATTAGAAAAATGATGATAAATGTTTGAATTTTGCAAAAAAACAACCTCATTATGTATTATTTACGTCTCATGGCCATCATTCTATGGTTTTTAGGAGTGATGGGATGTAATGCTCAAAAACCTAATACCCTCACTCAAACCGAGCAAAAGACGGGCTGGGTGTTGCTGTTTGATGGAAAAACGACTGCAGGCTGGCGGGGCGCATACAGCAGCGTGTTTCCGAAGCATGGCTGGGTTGTGAAAAATGGTGAACTTCGGGGAGAACTTTCGGATGGAGCGGAATCAGGTGATGTAGGAGACATTGTGACACTGAAAAAGTACCGAAATTTTGAGTTAATTTTTGATTGGAAGCTCGGCAAAGGGGGAAACTCCGGCGTGAAGTATTTTATTGAGGAAAGACAACCCAAACCAGAAAAGGGCTCGCAGACGGGCTATGAATACCAACTCATTGACGATGCCGATTATATCTACAACGGCAAACCCTTGCCGCAAGACCTCAAAACGGCTTCTATTTATGATGTTATGGCAGCAAAAAAGCCGGACATAAAAGTGGAAGTGTGGCACTCTTCCCGAATCGTGGTGAACGGCAATCATATCGAACATTGGCTCGACGGAAAAAAAGTGTTGGACATTAACCGAAATTCGGAGGCGTTCAAACAGGGTGTTCAGCAAAGCAAATTCAAAGATTATCAGGGTTTTGCTTCGATTCCCGAAGGGCACATTTTGTTGCAAGACCACGGGCATAGCGTAGCATTTAAAAATATTAAACTGAAAGAGTTATGAACCGAAGAAATTTCCTTAAAAATACCGGGTTGGCAACAGCCTCCGTCGGATTTCCTACCATAGTTCCAGCCTCGGTCTTTGGGAAAAATGCTCCTTCCAACCGAATTACCGTTGGCCTGATCGGTACCGGTCGGCAGGGTTATGGCCAAAATTTGCAGGGGGCCGAGCAAAAAAGCCTTGGGGCAAAAATCCCCGGTCTGCTGGATATAGCAGATGCCCAAATCGTAGCTGCCTGCGACGTAGACAGTTGGCGACTGGATAAGGCCAAAACAACTATTGAGGCGCATTATGCCAAAAACACCATAAGCGGCAAGTACAAAGGTTGCGCCACCTACGTGGATTTTCGGGAAATCATTGCCCGCAAAGACATTGATGCCGTCATGATTTCGACACCAGATTTTTGGCACGTTCCGATGGGTATTTTGGCGTCCAAAGCCCAAAAGCACATCAGTTGCGAAAAACCCCTCAGCATGAGTGTTCATCAGGGAAGGGAACTCGTGGACGCACTCAAAAAATACGGAGTGGTGAATCGGACCGACAGTGAGTTTCGCTCTATACGGCCGCAAAATCTAGCCGTAGAATTAGTGCGAAACGGTAGAATCGGAAAACTGCAAAAAATCGAAATCGTGTTTCCTTCTGACCCGCCGCCGGTTCCTTCACAGGTGGATATGCCCGTTCCAAAAGGACTTAACTATGACCTTTGGCTGGGCCCTATGCCCTATGTACCTTATACTGATATGCGGGTGCATACGCCCTTTGATATTTTGAAACGCCCTAATTGGATGCGGGTAGATACATATGCACAGGGAATGATTTCCAACTGGGGCGCGCATTATTTTGATATGGCGCAGTGGGCTAACAACAGTGAATATTCAGGGCCTGTCGAAGTGGAAGGCAAAGGAGAATTTCCCAAAAGTCTTTGGAATACAATGATCAATTTTCAGGTAACATACCGTTACGCTAACAGCGTTGAAATGACTTGCCTGCAAAGCCCAACGAGCAGACCAAGCATCAAATACATCGGTTCAGAAGGATGGATTCATGTAGAAAATTATCCTGGCAAATTGACGGCAAGTAACCCTAAAATGCTGGATTCAAAACCTATGGGAAGCGAGTTAGATTTGTCAAAAACGCTATGGGATAAAACAGATTTTATTGAAGCCGTAAAAACAAATCGAAAAACGCTCGAACCCATTGAAGTAGGACACCGTACTATTTCGATCTCCCAAATCGGGTTGATTGCCGCTCAGGTAGGAGCGGGGGAAAAACTGAAGTGGAATCCCGAAAAAGAGCTTTTTGAAGGTAATAACTACGCAAATGCCTTATTGGCGGCTCCGTTGGCAAGAAAACCTTGGACGATGTAAATATTTTAACCGCGCTGGCGGTCCGGCACAAATAATGCAAAAAATGGCACTAAGGGTGTACTTTTTTCTACTTTTCTTCTGGCTGGGTTGTGCTGCAATTGCATCTGCCCAAAAAATCAAAAACGATTTTTTTACTTTGCACAACATCATTCGCGGTGATTCTACCTATAATACATTTGATAAACAGGTGGAATTGGTCAAAAAAGCGGGCTTCGACGGCATCGAAATCAACCAAACGCAAAGTTTTGAAGGGATGAAGGCTGCATTGGATAAACATCAATTTGCAGGTTCTTATTTTTACGTGCGGGTGGAGCTGAAGGAACCATATATTGATATGCGTTTGGAAGAGTACATCCAACAGCTAAAAGGCAGTAAAACTATCATTGCACCTTTTATCATTGTCGATGCGGCCCGTTTCAAGCCCTCATCGCACGGGGCGGATACCTTGGTGGTGAGATTGGTTACTCAATTAAGCGATTGGGCCAAAGCTGCGGGATTGCAGGTCGCTATTTATCCGCATCATGGTTTTTATGTGGAACGTACCAATCATGCAATGTTACTCATCAAGCAAATCAATCGTAAAAATGTGGGACTCACTTTTAATCTGTGTCATTGGCTGGCAACAACCTCCGCCGCCGAACGTACGCAACTCAAACCCCACCTGAAAGAATTAAAACCTTATCTAAAAATGATTACGATTTGCGGGGCCAACGATGTGATGACATCGCAGAAAACCATTTGGGATGACTATATTTTACCGCTTGGCACGGGCAGTTTTGATACCTATGGCTTGCTCAAATACGTGGTCAAAGATCTGAAATTCAAAGGGCCGATTGGTATACAGTGTTACAATATTAAAGGCAACAAACCACAGCTTGTCCAAAATACCATGGCGATTTGGAAAGGGTATAAATCACGTTTGGAATACGAGCAATGAAAATTCAGCCTGAAATATTACACTTAGAGAAACCGACGTTCAGGCGTTGGTGGATTTGCGCCTTGCTTTTTTTTGCTACAACTATCAACTATGTTGACCGTCAGGTTTTGTCAATTTTGGCACCTCAGCTCCAAACGGAAATCGGTTGGTCGGAAATCGAATACGGCTACATCGTCACGGCATTTCAGTTTTCGTATGCCATTGGTTTGCTGATGGTGGGTAAAATGATTGACTTTTTAGGAACAAAAAAAGGGTTTATTCTTTCCATTGCGGTATGGTCGCTGGCGGCTATGGGTCATGCACTAGCACGGACTCCCTTTGGATTCGGAGTTGCTCGGTTGGCTTTGGGGGTAGGGGAGGCAGGAAATTTTCCAGCAGCCATTAAAACTATTTCGGAGTGGTTTCCCCGAAAAGAGCGGGCATTTGCAACGGGCATTTTTAATTCTGGATCCAACATCGGGGCCATTGTTGCCCCGCTTACTGTTCCTATAATTGCACTCAATTTTGGGTGGCAATGGGCTTTTATCTTGACGGGGTTACTTGGGTTTATCTGGCTTTTTTTCTGGGTAAAAATGGTTCATGGGCCCGAAAATCACCCTTCAGTCAATGCAGCGGAAGTGGCCCTGATCAAAGAAGATGTTGAAATTAATGATGAAAATCCAGCTTCACTTTGGGAAATTATTCGTACCCGAAAGGTTTGGGCAATAGCCATCGGAAAATTCATGACCGATCCTATTTGGTGGTTTTTTCTCTACTGGTTGCCCAAATATTTATACTCAACTTACGGACTTCAATTAGATAAAATCGGTTTACCGCTCATTACCGCCTATTTGATTGCCGATGCGGGAAGTATTGGTGGGGGCTGGCTTTCGTCCAAATTCCTGCAAATGGGTTGGAGTATCAACGCAGCACGAAAAACAACATTACTTCTCTGTGCCCTGCTTGTCACCCCAATTTATTGGGTATCTGGCATTGCCAATTTGTGGTCGGCAGTACTGCTAATAGGTCTTGGTATGGCTGCGCATACAGGGTGGTCGGCCAATATGTACACCTTGGCAACCGATTTTTTTTCCAAAGAAAGACGTTGGAACCGTCGTTGGGTTTATCGGTATGGCAGGTGCTGTCGGAGGGATGCTGATGGCCACTGCCACGGGGCATTTGCTGGAAGCCACAGGCAGTTATAAGAGCCTGTTCTTTATTGCTGCTTCGATGTATGGTGCTGCTCTGCTAATCATTCATTTGTTAGTCCCCGATATTGATGCTGTTAAATCTTAAAAACTGATACAATCATGGAATTTACGAAAGAACACCTCGACACCTATCACCGTGATGGCTACGTTGTGGTTCGCAATTTCTTCACGCAAGAAGAGGTAGATTTATTGTACAAAATAGCCATTAAAGATGACGTGATGAGAAAAAAAAGTTATGACCGTACTGATGCTTCGGGCTTGAAAACAAAACTGGCCTTGTGGTATTCGCTGGATGAAAGCCTATACAGTAAATTTGCACGTTCTGAGCGGATCGTAAGGGGCGTAGAACAGATATTGGGTGGCAAGGCAGCGCATTATCATTCAAAATTGATGCAGAAAGAACCCAAAACGGGCGGAGCATGGGAATGGCACCAAGACTATGGCTATTGGTACAAAAACAACGGGTTTTTATTGCCTGATATGCTCAGTGTGCTGACTGCTCTCACCCCAGCAACTAAAGAAAACGGCTGTTTACAGATGATTCGAGGGTCGCACAAAATGGGACGGGTTGAGCACGGTTTTGCGGGAGAACAGGTTGGGGCTGACATGGAAAAAGTAAACGAAGCCCTCAAAATTATGCCGTTGGACTATTTGGAGATGGCTGCAGGAGATACTGCTTTTTTTCATTGTAATACCCTTCACGCTTCAGCGGCCAATTTATCAGACAAGCCTCGTTGGTCAATTATTACGGCATATAACTTGTCGAGTAATAAACCCTACAAAGATGTTCACACCAGCAGCTACACCCCGATTGAGCCTTTTAAAGGCGATTTATTGGCCGAAGATGCGGTAAGTATTACAGATAATGCCGATTTTCTGGTCAAATAGATAGACTGTTTTGGGCACTTTTTCTATACCACCTTTAGGAATATTAGGGGCATGTGTTTGCTAAAACAATGGTAATTGATGGTTTTTTAGGTGAATACTGGTTATGGTTTAGTGAATGCTTTTGTATTAAAAAAGAATTCTAAAAACGGGAAAAGTACATAACATTCGATTCTTCTAAGAATAAATAGTTTTTTTTGAATTGTGGTTTGTCATAATCTAGTATGTAAATTTAAAAAATGAAGTGATTGAGAATAATTAGTAGATAAATGAATGCAAAAATTAGGTGGTCAACTGACTACCTAATTTTTAAACAAAACAGAAAAAATGATGAACCTAGAACCTAACTCATATCATTGGGAACAAGAATAGCAGTTCAACCTTTTCAATCAAAAGCGAATATTTACCCAATAATAAAAATAGCATGAAAATTAAGTTCTACGCTCCGGCCTGGGGTAATATGCTGCCATTTGATACGTTCTGCAAAAATGTAAAAGAGGTGGGCTATGATGGGGTAGAAATGGCACTGCCTCTAGAAGTTAAAAAAAAACAGGAAATTCTGGATATATTCAAACAATACGACCTTGAATTCATCGGTCAATATTACCAATCTTTTGAAAGGGATCTTGACGAGCACGCCGAAAATTACGAAAAATACCTAAGACACCTTTCTTCGGCCAACCCTGTTTTCATCAATTGCCAATCGGGAAAGGACTATTTCAGTTTTGAGCAAAATAAGCGTTTATTTGAAGTCGCCGCTCGTATTTCAAAAGAAACAGGCGTTAAAATCATCCACGAAACTCACCGTGGCAAGAGCCTGTTTGCGGCACACATAACTCAACACTATCTTACCCAAATTTCCGATTTACGCATTACATTGGACATTTCACACTGGTGTAATGTGCATGAATCGCTATTGGCCGACCAACCAGAAGCTGTTGAATTAGCCCTGAGCCATACCGATCATATCCACACCCGCATTGGTCACATTGAAGGCCCGCAGGTAAATGATCCCCGTGCCCCCGAATGGAAAGAAACTTTTGAAACTCATCTGTTATGGTGGGATAAAATAGTAGAAATACATCGCAAGAACGGAACCCAACTTACAATGAATACCGAGTTTGGCCCCGCTACTTACATGCCCGTATTGCCTTATACGCAGCAACCCGTGGCGAGTCAATGGGAAATCAATGTGTTTATGTTGAATCTGTTGAAAAAACGGTATGAATAAGCGTTTTACATAAAATAATGGCCTTTGAACTATGGACAATCGTCGAATAATTAGTAACAATTCTGCTTTTACAAACGAAAGATTCTACTTTACTATATTGCAAACGTTGCACTATTGTCAAACATCAATATCAAGATAACAAGTGTACTCTTTTCTTCGTTTTAAATTGAAAATAATTAAGCCAGTGCCCTAAAGTGAATTTCCTAGCATCAGCTATATATCGGATTGGCAAAGCTCAAAAAGCCTATATTAAAAAAGATCTTTAAGAATTCGGGTGAAAAAATTAGATAATTTTATATCTAAATAAAGAGATATTGATAAAATTATATCTAATTTTGGCTATGTACTCTAACCCTTATTGCTGATGTTGACACAGGATATTGTGTTTCGGTTTCTTAGATCAAAACCTGCATTAAACCATTCACAAATTGAAAAAGAGGCGGGATTGCCTTCCAAAACCCTCTATAAAGCGCAGGGGGGACTGATAAACCTCAACGAGAACCACTTGGCCAAATTGGGGCCCGTATTGAGAAACTACGGTTTTTCGGAGGAGCAATTCAGTAAAGCCAAAGTAATATCCATCGTTAATCACAAAGGAGGAGTCGGGAAGACAACGTCCACCATCAACCTTGGCAAAGCGCTGAGTTTACTCGGGAACCGCGTGCTGATGCTTGACATGGATTCGCAGGGAAATTTATCGCAGTGCTTTGGAATTCATCAACCCGAAACCCAGATAATTGATTCTTTGTTGGATAAAAGAGACCTACCAATTATCGAAATTGAGTCAAAACTGCATTTATCACCCTCTGATATTCAAATGGCTTACCGGGAGTTAGAACTGGTAAATTCAATCGGTAGTGAGAAGCGATTATCCAACAAACTTGCTCCTCTCCTCTCTGAATACGATTTTATTCTGATTGACTGCCCGCCCGCACTTAATGTGCTGACTACCTGTGCGTTGGTTGCCTCTCACGAATGCCTCATTCCGATTCAGCCCGAAGCATCTGCTTATCATGGGGTTGAGAATCTATTCAATCGGATTTTTGAGATTAGAGAACATTTGAATTATTCCTTACGAGTAAGGGGAATTTTCTTTACAATGGTTCATAAAAATCAGAGCGTTCATCGTACCATGATTGATCATATTCGTCAGGTTTATGGGCATTTTACCATTTTTGACACCCTGATTGAAACCTCCACGGTCATCAAACAATCGCAGGTCGCCAAACAAGACCTGTTTGAATATTCTCCCAAATCTAATTCCGCTAATCAGTACTTGGCACTGGCTCAAGAACTAGCAACTGCATAAACTTTCTTCGAGATATGGCAAAAGATTTCATGTCGGGTATCAAAAAAGCAACCGCTCAATTGCCCGGTTCAGCATTTTCTGAAGTGGAAAAAATAAAGAAACAACTCATCATTCTGGAAGAACTTCGTCAATTTATTACCCCGCTGACGACTGATGAATTGGCCATGCTAGAAGCAAATATCCTGAGTCAGGGATGTAAAGACCCGTTGGCTGTATGGGAAACAACCCGAAAAGTGGCGGGCTTGGATGATTCTGAGGAAGTGGCTTATGTACTCATTGATGGGCACAATCGATACACGATTTGCGAAAAATACACGATTGATTTTAAAATTGTACTTTTAAAGTTTGATGACCTTGAGAAAGTCAAGGATTACATGATTGACTTTCAACTAGGACGGCGAAATTTAAGCCCCGAGCAATTATCTTTTTTTAGGGGGCTGAGGTACAACCGCGAAAAAGGCCGCAAGGGAAAATACGACCGCGAAGAAGGGGGAATAGACATCTCAAAGCAGCTGGCCGACGAATACAAAGTAAGTCAGCGCACGATCAAAAACGACGGAAATTTTGCCAAGGGTATTTCAAAGTTTTCGCCAGAGCTACGTCAACAAGTATTGGCTGGTAACGCCGCTTTGAAGAAAACGACTATTCAGGAATTAGGCAAACGGGAAGATGTAGCCGAAGGAGCGTTTCAATCCTTCGAATCACTTTCTGAACCCTCCAAAACTGAATCATCTCCTTTTCTGGAAGAGTTGGCGCAACGAAAAAAGGAAGTAGCCCGAATTGCGACAAATATGGTTTCAAAGTCAGACTACGCACTGCTCGTGCAAAAGGTAAAAGAATTGAAAAAATATTTGTAATTTATTGATAATCATTGTTTTATCCATAAGTGCAAAACTTGCACATATGGATTTTCTTTCGGTTCAAAATAAAATCTTGGCAAAAAAACTCAGTAGCTTTTCCGTTATTCTCTTAAAAAAGATACGAATTAAACGTTTCTTAGATTATGTTTAAAAGAAATAAAAAACATTGCAAATAACTGATATACAGTATTTTAATCATAAGTGCAAAACTTGCACTTATGATTAAAACGTCAAAAGTTAAGTTTGCTTACGACATCACTCAAGATTTTAAATATACCTATTTGGCTTTCAAATCTAGGAAAAAGGTATATTCATTCGGTTGAATTAGTAGTTTTGCGTGAGTTATGAGGGAACCAACCCGTCTTTTATTCTAAAACGAAAGTTTATGTAGTAAATAAATCATCAAAAGCCATAGACGCTTCATTATAATCCGTTAAATCGTTTCTTTACTCAATGACCATCAATTTCTATCTTATATGCTAAAAGTCTCCTACACACTAATTGCTTCGTTGCTTTTCCTCTATTTAAACGGTACCCAACCGTGGAAGACAGAAACTCCGAAAAATTATACTAAAACAACCAGAATTGATTCCTTACGGAATGCAACAAGTTGGCCCGAAGAGCTGAATATTTCTAATTTTAGCAGCGCCGACATCACACCTAGCCCCGCATGTATTGCAGTAGCTCCTTCAGGGGAGGTGTATGTGGGGGTTGATAAAATGGGTTCACTCGGTAAAAAACCTGGCAACGGAAGTATTGTCAGATTGGTTGATACCAATAATGATGGAAAAATAGATCAACATACCACATATGCTTTGGCAGACAATCCGCGTGGAATTCTACCAATTGGCGACAGGGTGTATGTACTTCATACCGTATTTTCTAAAGAAACGGGAATTGCAACTGGGATGAATTTGGTGGTTTTTGAAGACAAAAACAATGATGGGGTGGCCGATGGCCCTTCATCTCTCCTCATTGAGCACATAAGTTCGCCCAAATTTCTTCAAAGTCGTGGTACCGACCACGCTACCAACGGAATCCGCATGGGGATTGATGGATGGATTTACATAGCAGTTGGGGATTTTGGTTTCCATAACGCTACCGACCGTTCAGGAAAAAAAATGACAATGTTGGGCGGGGGAATTGTCCGTGTTCGTCCTGATGGTACCGAGATGGAAGTATATACCCATGGCATGAGAAATATTTATGACGTAGCCATTGACCCGTACATGAATATTTTTGCCCGGGGCAATACCAACGATGGCGGCGGTTGGAACATTCGTTTCAGTAACCAAATTCAGTCTGGAGAATACGGTTATCCTGTGTTGTTCAAACATTTTACTGATGAAATCATCCCTGCACTGATTGACCTGGGCGGCGGCTCGGGAACAGGGGCACTGTTCATGGATGATGCAACCTGGCCCGCCAAATACAACAACGTACCTATGATGGCAGATTGGGGCCGTAGCCAGCTTTATATTCACCGCGTTACGCCAGATGGTGCCAGCTTTACTCAGCAAGAGGAGCCGTTTATAAAATTAGCCCAAATTACCGATATCGACATCGATGCTTCTGGGCGGGCTTATCTTTCAGCTTGGGATGGTGCGGGTTATTCTGGCAATCCTAAAAAAGGCTTTGTGGTGCGGGCCGTACCCAAAAACTGGGTTTACAAGCCTTTTGCTGACCTTAAAAAAGCGTCAGTAAGTAAGTTAACAGCCTACTTAGCTTCAGGTAGCGCAGTGGCTAGATTGGCGGCTCAGCAGGAATTGCTTACGCGTCCAACAAAAAAATACAGTAAGGCGGTTTGGAAATTAACTACCGACAAAAAGAAGCCGCTTGCGGCACGAGTAGCGGCGCTTTTTACGTATGCACAAGCCACAGGAGTTGAGGGTGTAGCGAATTTGCTCACACTAACCCAAGATGCCGATTTGAAAGAATTTGCGCTACGCGCATTGGCCGATCGTAAGGGGAATCTGACGTCTGTGCCAACGGAGCCTTTTCTCAATGGCTTAAAAGATTCTTCTCCTCGGGTTAGGGTAGCGGCTACGGTTGGACTGGGCCGTTTGGGTCGTTCAGAGGCCGCTGATGCGCTTTTGCAAGTGGCCGTTCCATCCACTTTTGCTGCCCCTGCCATTGGCACTGAAGGCCCCCACGCTACGCCAAATTCGGCCATTATTCCTGCACACATTGCAGTTCGGTCATTGGTGAGCCTAAATGCGATAGATGCCTGCGTAAAAGCCATTGGAACGGCCAACTCAACGATTGCCCTTTGGGCGTTGCGCTACATGCACGATTCAAAAGCTGCGAATGGGTTGATGGCTGCATACCAGCGTACAAATGATGAATCGTTAAAAAAACAAATCCTAACAACACTTTCGCGGATTTATAAAAAAGAAGCTGAATACGATGGATCTTGGTGGTGGAGTACGCGCCCCGATACCCACGGACCTTATTATAAGGCAATTACGTGGGAGTCTTCGGCAGCAATCAAAGATTTCTTGGTGGCGGAGTGGCAAAAATCGACCGATAAGCAGTTTTATATTGACCTCAATAGCCGTCATCGGATGGAAATCCCTGAGTTTGGAAAAGAAGAACCTGTTGCCGTGAAGGAAGAAGTAAAGGTCGATTTGGAAAAAATCAGAAATAAAAAAGGACAGGTAGGAGAGGCCTCGATTGAGGATGTTATGTTGGCCATGGCCAAATTTCAAGGAGATGCAGCGTTAGGGAAAACGATTTTTACCCAACAAGGCTGTATTGCCTGCCACAGCCTTTCAAAAGGCGAAGTAATGAAAGGCCCTTTCATGGGGCAAATTGGCTCCATCATGAATCGGGAACAGATTGCAGAATCTATCTTAAAACCTAATGCCTCAATTTCGCAAGGATTTTCTACGGTTCTCATCACCGCCAAGCGTAATAAAAGCTATATGGGCTTCATTACGGAAGAATCGGCCTCCAAAGTAGTATTGAGAGATATTACGGGGCAGGTTACAACCCTTAAAACATCTGACATTGTCAGTCGTAAAGAAATGGAAACGTCGATGATGCCTTCTGGGTTGGTCAATGCGCTTTCTTACGAAGAATTTGCCTCATTGCTGACTTTCCTTGCCCAACAAAAATAGCGTAACTTACCTAAAAAAATACAGATGAAAGCATCATTGACAGGTCTATTGATTCTACTCGGAGTCGTGGCTTTTGGGCAAAAAAAAGCCGATAAAGAAGAATGGAAACAATTGTTTAACGGTAAAAATCTCGACGGTTGGGATGTTAAAATTAGGGGATATGCCCTGAACGAAAATTTTGGCAACACCTTTCGGGTCGAGAATGGCAGCATGGTTGTGAGGTACGACGCTTATGATGATTTCAAACAACAATACGGTCACATTTTCTATAAAGGTGATTTTTCGTATTATCGAGTTGCCGTTGAATACCGTTTTGTGGGCGAGCAAGCCCCCAAAGGTGAAGGATGGGCCTGGCGCAATAGCGGCATCATGGTTCATGGTCAGCCCGCCGAAACCATGGGGTTAAGCCAAGATTTCCCAGCCTCCATCGAAGTACAGTTATTGGGTGGAAACGACAAAAAACGTACCACCTGCAACTTGTGTACGCCAGGTACAAACGTTGTCATTGACGGTAAATTAATCACGCAACATTGTATTAATTCTACTTCACAGACCTACAATGGCGATCAATGGGTACGGGCCGAAGTACTGGTATTGGGGGATTCACTGATTCAACATTTTGCCAATGGGGAAAAAGTGTTGGAATACAATAAACCCCAACTCGGAGGCGGTAACGTGAGCGGACACGACCCTGCACTGTTGGTCAACGGAAAACTATTAGAACACGGGTCAATCTCGCTCCAAAGTGAAAGTCACCCCGTTGAATTCCGTAAAGTTGAGCTGCTGGAGTTGAAAGGGTGTATGGATCCAAAGGCCAAAAATTACAAATCCTATTTTGTAAAGGCCGATAACTCGACCTGTGAATACAAAAGAAGGAGAAGAAAATAGTCACTTAAGCCCTTCATTTAAAGGTGTTTGTTGAAGTAGTTGTTTGCTTCAACAAACACCTTTTTTATTACAAAACATTGAAGGAAAGAATTACTCTAACACCCTGACGCTCACGTAAGAAGAACTATTGCCTGAGCAATACACGCGGTGAAAAGCTTTCTGAAAGTCACTGGCTTCCGCTTTATAAATATTTACAAACTTTTGAGGATTGCGGTCAACCAGTGGAAACCAACTGCTTTGGACCTGAATCATAATTTTGTGACCCTTTTTGAAGCGGTGGGCGGCGTCTTGCATGTCGAAGGCTACGTGCTCAATTTTATTGGGTACCATTGCCTCTGGCACCGTAAAACTCTTTCTAAATTTAGACCGCATGACTTCTCCACGTACCAATAATTGAAATCCGCCCATTGCTTTGCGCGGATTTTCAGGGCTATCGTTGGGGGCATTGCCCGGATATACGTCAATCAATTTTACCACAAAATCGGCGTCAGTACCCGTGGTTGATACAAAAAGATTGGCAAAAACATTGCCTGAAATGGCTACGTCCTCCGTCAAAACTTCCGATTCATACACCAGTACATCGGGGCGTTGGGCCGCAAATCGCTGGTCTTCGTACATAAAATCGCTTCCTCTGATATTTCTGATTTCTGCAGTGTAAGGAACTGGCTTTTCGGGGTCACTTAGGTATTCATTGAATGCGGGAGGAGCATTCAACTGCATCGTAGTGATGGTTGGCGAAAAAGAAAGACGACCGTCGGGGTGCAGATAGAGCTTTTTTTCAACCGTATTTTTGGGAGGCCATTGGTCGTATTTTTTCCATTCGTTGGAGCCAGTTTCAAAAATATAAGCTTTGGGCAACTCTGGATTTGGCTTGTCTTTCAGGTAGTGATTAAAAAAGGGTAATTCAATGTTTGTTTGGTAAAAATCACTTGTTCGAGAGCCAAATCGGATGTGACCCAACGATTCTCCCGTGCCCCGCGCCCATCCGCCGTGAATCCACGGACCCATGACCAATAGGTTGGGTGATTTTGGTTGGTTGCGTTCAATACCTGCGTACGCTTTTAGCGGTCCGTACAAATCTTCTTGGTCAAACCAACCTCCCACCACCATCACGGCGGGTTTAATGTTTTTCAGGTGCGGAACAGGGGTACGTGATTGCCAAAATTCATCGTACACTTCATGCTCCATCAACTGATTCCAGATGCGGTTTTCTCCCTTAAAAATCTTCTCATTTATGTTTTTGAGCGGACCTAGATTCTTATAAAATTCATAGCCATCTGGGGTACCGTAGGCCGAAAAACCAGGCTTCCCCTTGGGAGTGGGCGTTGGTCTTGGCGCACCGTAAGAAGAGATAAACGAAAATGTGCCCATCAGAAAAAATGCCCCGTTGTGGTGACGGTCATCGCCCATAAACCAATCAGTAACGGGGGCTTGTGGCGAAGAAGCTTTCAAGGCGGGATGTGCTTCGATGTTGGTCATGGTGGTATAATAACCGGGTGCCGAAATGCCCCAAGTACCCACCCGACCGTTGTTTCCTGCCACATTTTTGACTAACCAATCAATCGTATCAAAGGCGTCAGAGCTTTCGTCATTATCGGTTTTGTTTTTCTTGTTTGGAATAAACGGACGATAGGCTTCAAAGTCGCCTTCTGACATGTATTTTCCTCTAACATCTTGGTATACAAAAATATATCCATCGCGGGCGAAATGCATGGAAGGCCCCAGTGATGTTTTGTACAAGGTGTCGCCATACGGTGCCGAACTGTAAGGCGTACGACAAAGCATAATTGGGTATTTTGCCCCCGTCGATACATCCTTTGGAACATAAATAGAGGTAAATAGTTTGACCCCGTCACGCATGGGTACCATTTGCTCTAGTTTTGTATAATGCTGGCGCACGTAGATAGAATCTTCCTTGGCTTTTGTGAGTTGAGCCATCGAACTAGTGGCGTACAAAAGGAAGTAAAATAAAATCAACGTGAAGCCATTTTGAACGTTTGAGGTCAACCGACGCATGGAAAGTTTACTAAATAATGGGAGAGGAATGGAGGTAAATTTTAGTTTTTGCATAATGAAGTGAGAACAAAATATAATAATCTATAATCATCGCAATATACGGCTTCAACGCCTATTTTTAGCTAACAAAAGTGCTTTAACCTGTTTATTTTAAAGGTATTTATTAAAAAATCAGTTGTTTATTCTGTTGTTAATCAAGTAAAAGGAAAAAGTGTGTGCCCGCTAAAATTGAAAATACTTGCCTGAAGTAGTTGCTATGGTGGGCTAGCTATATTATGAAAGTGCCTAACAAAAGGTAGATTTTGGATAGATTCGTATTTTATTCAAAAAAAGCGATGAACAGAAGAGAAGCTATCAGTCACGTGGCGATTTTAATGGGTGGAGCATTTTCTGCGCCGACCCTTTTGGCGATGGAGCATAGGGATAATACTGCATTTACAAAAAGCGGAAGCGTATCGTTTCAATTAAATGATACTCAGCGACAAATTGTGGCGGAAGTGGCCGAGATGATTATTCCCAAAACCGATACGGCAGGAGCAAAGGAGGCCGACGTGCCTGCATTTATCGAATTGATGTTGAAAGATTGCTATCGCCAACCTGAGCAATTGAGTTTTTTGGAAGGGGTTCAGCAGCTACAAACGGCTGGTTTTTTAACCGAAAATGAGGCTCGTAGGAGCGAAATTCTCCATAAGATTGAAAATGAGACCAAAGAGCTAATGAAAGCCTACAACGTGCAACAGTCAAAAATGGGCGATAATGAAGACCGTGAATTGATGAAAACGCAGGTCAAAGGTCTTCCCTTTTGGCGATTGATGAAGGAACTAACCTTGCTTGGCTATTTTACTTCTGAAGTAGGCATTAAAGGCTCTTTTGAATATGTGCCGATTCCTGGAAAGCTGGAAGAAGTAAAGTTAAAACCCAACCAAAAAATCTACGCGTACTGATAAATGAGCCTGAAAATGAACTTAAACCTTGTGGTAGATAAAACCCACCGATTCGATGCAATCGTGGTAGGGTCGGGGATGACGGGCGGAATGGCAGCCAAAGAACTAACGGAAAAAGGCCTGAATGTGTTGATGATTGAACGTGGAAGAGAGGTAAAACACATCGAAGATTATGATACAGCCCTAAAAGCTCCGTGGGAGTTTGCGCACCGTGGGAAAGTCCCCGTGCATTCGGCGGAAGAATTATGGGCCAATAACCGCTTCGGCACATTGGCCAACGAAGAAACAGGCCCCTTTTTTACCAACGACAAACAAAATCCTTACATTGAAAAACGTCCTTTCGACTGGATTCGGGCCTATCATACGGGTGGTAAATCCATGCACTGGGGGCGACAGTCGTACCGCTGGAATAGGCAGGATTTTGAAGCAAATGCCAAAGAGGGCCTTGGCGTGGATTGGCCGATTCGGTATGAAGATTTGGCTCCTTGGTATACACACGCTGAGAAGTTTGTGGGTATCAATGGCCATAAAGACAATTTGGAGGTATTGCCAGACGGATTTTTTCTTCCTGCCATGCCAATGTATTCGCCTGAGCGTCATTTTACGGAAATGATGAAGAAAAAGCTCAATCGCCCCATCATTATCGGTCGCACCGCCAATCTGACCAAACCGCAGCCGTGGCACACTGCATTGGGAAGAGCCACTTGTCAATACCGAAATAAATGTGCTCGTGGCTGTCCTTATGGGGCGGTGTACAGTTCTTTGTCGGGTGCGATTCCCGCCGCGACCAAAACCAAACGACTTTCAATGCTGCACGATACGATTGTCACGGAAGTTTTGGTCGATGAGAAAAGCCAAAAAGCCAAAGGTGTGCGGGTTATTAATCAGAACACGATGGAAGTCAGTGAGTATTTTGCGAGCATACTTTTTCTAAATGCAGGTTCGATGAACACCGCCGCGCTGCTGCTGAATTCCAAATCGAGTCGTTTTCAGAATGGATTAGGCAATGACAGTGACCAAGTGGGACGCAATATAATGGACCACCATTTAGGGGTTGGGGCTAATGCCACGGTGGAAGGCTTTGAAGATGATATCGTCTTTGGCCAACGGCCCAATGCTCTCTACATTCCGAGATTCCGAAACTGGGGAGCAGACAAACAACCAAACTATTTGCGCGGCTTTGGGTACCAAGGCGGAGCAAGCCGCAGCGATTGGAAAAGGGGGGCTGGAATGGACGGTTTTGGCGCTAATTTCAAGAAAGAAATGACGCAACCAGGTACGTGGAACATCGGCTTTGGCGGCTTTGGTGAAGTGTTACCCAATCCTAATAATCGGATGTATCTTGACCCAGAAAAAAAAGACAAATGGGGCATTCCGATGATTGTGTTTGACGCCGCTTTTGGTGAAAATGAAATCGCGATGAGGAAAGACATTGCTAGCTCCGCAGCCGAAATGTTGGAAGCGGCTGGGTTCAAAAACATAACTACTTATAACCGTCCCGAAGTCCATTTGGGTTTAGGTATTCATGAAATGGGCACCGCCCGCATGGGAAAAGATCCCAAAACTTCTGTATTGAATAAGCACAATCAGTTACATGCCTGCAAAAACGTGTTTGTCACCGACGGGGCCGCCATGGCTTCTTCATCGTGCGTCAATCCTTCCCTGACCTACATGGCCCTGACCGCCCGCGCCGCTGATTTTGCGGTAACTGAACTTAAAAAGAAGAATTTGTAAAAAATAACCTGTCAGAACCTTAAAATCTAACCCAGAAGTTTACGCTTCTGGCAGGTTGATGTTGTTGCATAATTGGCCGCTCCTAATAGCCATGAAGTGTACATAATCCGTCTATTCTGACCTTTGTGGGTAGGATGATTTGTGAAATTGTTTGCGCTTAATTTGAGGTGATAAGTTAAGCGCAAACAATTTGTAATTGCTTGAATTTGAGATAATTAATTTGTTAAAATTCAGTGATATACCATTCAGGAATGTGCCTCAACTCGTCCATTTTTCTCATCCATACGGTTGTAAAAACCTACTGTTTTTTGTAACTTGCAGAAATACACGTTACAATTACAACCCTCGTACGGTGAAAAAAGCGGCTAAACTGATTGGTTTCATAGGCATTTTAACCCTGTATAGCTTTATATTAAGCTTATACAGTGGGAATGCTTTTGTCAATCATTCCGCAGATTTGCAACTTGCTGATAATCAGAGTAAACACAATAGTTCGGTACAATTACCAGATCTATTTTGCCTCACTGCGCACGCCGAAATATCAGTTGCGCCTCTACAATCCCCTTCGTTTCCTCGTCCCGAAAACTTTCTAAACAGATTTTGGGCTTGCTTCAAAACCGCTGAGCAGTTATTTGATACGACCTTTTCTCAGTACAGTTTCTTTTCCCTCAATCTATTGGTTCGTTTAGAGCGGACCGACATCATTTTCCCTTTCCATTACTTCTGGTAATTAAGTTTTTAAACTTTCGTGACTTCGTAATATTTATTTTTTGCAGAAATGGCATTGGCTGCCGTCTCTGTAGCGATTGTGTATTTAAAATTTAAAAGACTAAAAAATGGATTTAGGAGCTTCAATCGTAGGTATGATTGTCATACTTATCTGTATCATACCGTTTGTTTTAATAAGTATAAATAATCGTAAAAAAGGCGAGGAACTACGCCAAAGGCTTTTCGATTTTGCCAAAAAGAGCAATTTTACTGTCAGCAGATTTGATTCATGGCATCGTTCAAGCATTGGAATTGATGACCAAAATGGCGTAATTTTCTTTACAAGAACCGTGAAGGACCAAGCGTTTTCACAACAAATTAACCTCTCTGAAATTCAAAAATGCCGGGTGATAATCACCCGAAAAACAACCAGTAGTTCGGGTGGAATCGAAAAACTAGAATTGGCATTAACATACCAGAATAAACAAAAACCAGACGTTATTTTGGAATTTTATAATACTGCTCATGATAGTTTGACATTATCTGGGGAGCTGCAAATGGTAGAAAAATGGTGTAAGATTGTCAATGACAAAATTCCAGAAGTGACCTCTCTACGATAAATTTCTCCTCCCCAACAAGGTTGCTAAGCGACTCTGTTGGGGATAAAATTCACACCCATCCATTTCAAAATATAAAAAATATGAATTCGTTTTTGACCAAAATAATCACCCAAACGATTCTTAGAAATAAGAAATCACTGGTTGGCCAACAGAAGTATTCAGATTTTGTTCTGGCCAAAGGCTTCCGCGAACTCAAGATTAATGTTGTCCGATATTTCAAAGACTTTATCTTGGTTTGCCTCGGTATTGCGTCGGCAGCCTTTGGGTTGGAAAGTTTTTTAATTCCCAATAGTTTCATCGATGGAGGTGCCACCGGAATATCACTCCTTATTACAAAGCTGACGGGTATACCTCTCGCTGTTTTATTAGTACTGATAAATTTACCGTTTGTCTTCCTCGGTTATATCGTCATCGGCAAACAATTTGCGGTCAAAACGGCCCTCGCCATTGCGGGTTTAGCGGTTTGCGTAGCGACCGTACATTTTCCCGAAATAACCAACGATAACTTGTTAGTGGCGGTTTTTGGCGGGTTTTTTCTGGGAGCAGGAATCGGTTTATCCGTGAGGGGTGGAGCAGTGATTGATGGGACAGAAGTCTTGGCTATTTTTCTAAGCCGTAAATTTGGCACCACAATCGGTGATGTTATCATCATGATTAACATTGTCATTTTTTCAGCAGCTGCCTACTTTCTTTCCATCGAAACGGCCCTTTATTCAATGATTACGTATTTGGCCGCTTCCAAAACGCTAGATTTTGTCATTGAGGGTATTGATGAATACACGGGCGTTACCATTATTTCGGTTCATAACGAAGAAATTCGCCAAATGATTATCAATGAAATGGGCAGAGGCGTAACGGTCTATAAAGGAAAACGCGGCTACGGAAAAAGCGGAGAAACGGGTGAATTTGATATTATTTACACGGTGATTACCCGTTTGGAGCTTAATAAATTGAACACCGAGATTCAAACCATTGATCCCAATTCTTTCGTTGTCATGAGCAGTGTAAAGGATACCAAAGGTGGGATGATTAAAAAGCGCTCTTTGAAGCACTGATAAAGGTTTGTAAAAAAACATACCGTTTTGTTGCACGGGGAGTAGCCTCGACTACTCCCCCTGAGTGCTAATGAATTATTTTTTGTCGTTCAACCCCAACTTCAGGGCAATAAACTCTCTTTTTAGTCCACGAATTTCATTCAGTATTTCCCCAATTGGAGCCTCCTGTTCGGGCTCTGGAAGGTCAGAACTCATAAAAAGGCTAAATTCCCATATCTCCAAGACCTCTTCCAATTTTAAATCATAGGGAGCATAAAGCTTATTTAAGGAGGTGAGTGTCAGGGACGGATCGGCGGTTTGGGCGGAGGGTTTAGACGTTACTATTTTGAAAACAATATCTTCTTTGGTGATGATAATATAAGCATTGTTTTCGCGGACACTAAACCAGTTATGAACGTGAGAACCAAGTACATACGAGCCATCAGGAATAGGATACATAGAGTCGCCTTCTATCTGAAACATACGAAACTTCTGATTTGTGGGGAGCATTGGTAACCGAAACTGTACCAGCTCGGAAATAAAATCGGCGTCTTCGTGCCCTCCGCCAATATATCCTGCTTTGGCTTTTTTGGGCACCAATTCTACGTTATCAAGGTTGTCGTTGCCCACTGATATGGGCAGGATGCGTAAGTTAAGACCCTTGGCATTTTTAAGGTGAGCGTTAAAGATTTCATCCAGTTGGCTGGCATTCATGGTTGCCAAATTCTTTCTTACCAACGTCTCCAGACTTACCTTAAAAATATCGGCCAAACGCAGAAGAACCTCCATCGGTGGCATTGAACGGCCGCGTTCGTATTGTGAATAGCTTCCCCGCCCAATTTGTACTGCATCGGCGATATCATTCTGACTTTTATGTTCTTTGTTCCTGAGGAAAACTAAGTTTGAAGATACGTACATGATACAAATGGTTACGTGACAAATGTACAAATGGTTGGATGAATACCCAAATAGTATCCTATTAATTGGTACACAAAAAAATATCCCAAAAAAAGCATAGTAAATACTTGTATATGATACATATTGTATCATATATTTGCAACAATAAGTATCAAAAATAATTGTCTGATGCACAAGCTCAAATCTTTAGCGATACGGTTTTGGGTACAGTCGTCCGAAGTGCTTTAAGTTCAAAATTTAAAACAACAATACGATGGATTGGCTACCTAACAAACGAAATGTATTTAAGGTATGGGATGGAAAAAGAATGCATCTGTCGCCCGTTAAGCTTACACTTGATGGATTGCCTGTGCAACTTCATATTGACGAAGGCTTGAAACTTATCTTACCAGACGGCTCCGCCTTTCAGTCCAATTCGAAATCAAAACGGTTTATCGAATTACAGTATATTGGCTTTAGTGACAAAAACGGTGAAAATCTTTTCGAAGCAGATATTGTCAACTTTAACGGGCAACCTTGCGTCATTCTTTGGAATCAGTTTTCTAAAGCCTATCATTTTTATACCGTCAAAGACAATAAACTTCATTTAGAAGGCCCGGTTAGAAGTTTGCATGAAAAAGAAATTGAGATACTAGGTAATATTTTAGAGAATCCTGAATTCATAAAACCATTTCGGGTACAAATAAACAATTCCTTCAATAATCCTCGACGCATGGCGGGATAGTTGCCGAGCTAGTTCATTTTCGTTTCCCTTTCTAGACTCAATATTCGACTGTTGTTGAATGACAGCTTTATTTATTTTCAATATTATTACTTACGATAAGGTTTAATTATCATAACTAATGATTATTTTTGATTTTCACCCCTTTTTTGACGCAATGAAAGAAAACACTGTTTCTCAAAATGTTCAAGCAACTTCGCCAAATACCCAACTTCCTCATGTGCTCGTTGGAAAAGTAGCTGATTATGTCCGTAAAGGCTTGGAAGGGTCAGACAATACCCAACGGGCTTATAGATCGGATGTTTACTATTTTATAGAATGGTGTCGTGAAAATGGACAAAGTGAATTCCCTGCAACTACCCCGACTCTGTCAGCGTATGTGTCTCACTTGGCCGATACGCACAAGTGGGCGAGCATCAATCGTAAATTAGCGGCCATACGGAAGTTGCACGAATTGAATAATGTAGAACTACCCACCAATGACCGGGGTTTTAAGGCGGTCATGGAGGGCATCAAACGAACCAAAGGCATTCGCCAAAAACAGGCTCCCGCATTTCAAATGAATGAATTAAAGAAAGTTTTACGAACAATGGAGACCGAAACCCACGCTGGAATGCGTGATAAAAGCCTGATTCTTTTGGGCTTTGCGGGAGCCTACCGACGTTCAGAATTGGTGGATTTAAACATCGAAAATGTTGAATTTAACGAAGATGGAGCAATCATAACCTTGACCAAAAGTAAGACAAATCAATACGGAGAAGCAGAGGAAAAAGCTTTTTTTTACAGCCCAGAAGCAAGTTTATGTCCCATTAGGAATTTAAAAAACTGGATAATGAGACTAGAGCGCACCACTGGCCCACTGTTTGTAAGAGTACGGAAGGGCGACCGACTTACGACCGACCGACTCAACGATATGACGGTCTACACTACGGTCAAAAAATACTTAGGAGAAAAATATTCGGCGCACTCCTTGCGGGCTTCTTTTATCACCATTGCAAAAATCAACGGTGCCAATGATTCTGAAATTATGCGCCAAAGTAAGCATAAAACAAGTTTGATGATTCAGCGATACACCCGAATTGAGGACATCAAAAAGCACAATGCCGCCACAAAATTAGGTCTTTAAAGCCGCCTGAGAATTGAATATTTTCTGAGTCAAAGTAGTTAGCCTTAATTTAGACAGTTCTCAGGCAGTTTTCAGGCCTATAATTTTACTGATTTACCATTGTCGTAACACGTGTCCCAATCAATTCGATGGATTTCATCAGCTTTAAATGCGATAATCCGGCATTGTCCATCTGGAAAGTTAATCGAGAAATACCACCAAGTGCTTCGCTGTGGCGCAGAATTTTTTCGGCTACTTCTTCAGGATTACCAATGAGCAACGCCCCCTGCGGGCCTCTTTGGGCGTCAAAATGTTCTCTTCTAACGGGTGGCCACCCCCGTTCTTTGCCGATTCGGGTAAAAGTTTCGGCGTAACCTGGATAAAAATCGTCAATGGCTTCTTCGGTTGTATTTGCCACGTATCCAATAGAATGTAAGCCTACTTTTAATTTTTCTGGGGCGTGGCCTGCCCTTCTTCCCGCTTCACGGTACAAATCTATTAGCGGTCGAAAACGGTGCGTTTCACCCCCAATCACAGCCACCATCAGCGGCAAACCGAGTACCCCAGCTCGTACAAATGACTGAGGCGTTCCGCCTACGCCCAACCAGATAGGGAACGGATCTTGTTGTGGTCTTGGGTAAATGGGTTGGTTTTTGAGTGCAGGTCGGAATTTTCCAGACCACGTAACCGTCTCATTGTCACGGATGTTAAGCAACAATTCTAGCTTTTCTGAGAAAAGCGCATCGTAATCCTGAAGGTTAAGCCCAAACAAAGGAAAGGCTTCGGTAAATGAACCCCGCCCTACGACCATTTCGGCCCGACCTTGAGAAATCAAATCAAGGGTTGCAAAGTTTTGGAAAACCCGCACAGGGTCAGCGGCGCTGAGCACCGTAACCGCGCTCGTTAGGCGGATTTGTTTGGTACGGGCTGCTGCCGCCGCCAAAATTAGTGCAGGGGCCGAGTCAAGAAACTCCTTGCGGTGGTGTTCTCCAATACCAAACACATCAAGTCCTGCCTGATCTGCCTGTTCGATACGATCCAATAATCGGGCCATTGCCTCGGCACTTGTACTTCCTGCACCCGTCGAGTTGATGGTTACCGCGGCAAAACTGTCAATTCCAATTTCCATTTTTTAGTTTACAATTTTGTTGATTTGTTCAATGCCAAACACCGTCGTATCGCTTCTTTTTTGAAAATCGCCGCCACCATACACCAAGTTTAGTTGGGCATCAGGGGCTATTTTTTTGAAATAATGGAGACCTTTAAAAAATCATTGTTGATGGTTTTTCCCGATTTTATCTCCACGGCTTTTAGTTGCGTCCCTTCTTGTATCAGTAAATCTACTTCGTTTTGACTATAATCACGCCAAAAATAAAACCTTGGCCGAGCACCTGCATTGAGCACATCTTTTTGTAATTCATTAATAATCAGGTTTTCAAACAGTGTTCCTTTGGCGAAATGTAGGTTTAGGTCATCCGTAGATTTTATTCCTAGTAAATACGCCGCTAATCCTGTATCATAAAAATACACCTTAGGCGTACCCACTACTCGCTTATTAAAATTTTGAAAATAAGGTTGTAAACGAAAAGCGATAAAAGAAGTTTCCAAGACGGAAAGCCACGAATTCATGGTTTTGTTGTCAAGTCCTAGTTCGATTCCCAAACTATTTTGGTTGAATAACTGCCCGATTCGGCCCGCCAGTAGCTGAATAAAGCGCTGGAAAAGTCCCAAATCCAAAATGTTTTTTACCTGACGAACGTCCCTTTCAATATAAGTACGCAGGTAATTCTCATAAAATGTATCTGCTTCAATATCATCGACGCGTTTGCGCGGATAGGAGCCGTCTATCAGGTATTGCTCCCAGTTTTGAGACTGATATTTGGTGTTTTTGAGTTCATTCCATGAAAAAGGTAAAAGATGAAATACCGCAACTCGTCCTGCCAATGATTGGGTAATTTTTTCCATCAGCAGAAAATTTTGGGAACCCGTCAAAATGTATTCTCCTTTTCGGTTTCGTTCGTCAGTGTACACTTGCAAGTATGAAAACAATTCGGGTACGTACTGCACTTCATCCAGAATGACGCCGTCTTGGTATTGGGTCAAAAATCCTTGTGGGTCGGATTGGGCAAATTGACGAATGCTCAAATTTTCCAGACTTACATACTGATAATCAGGCCTTACCATTTTTGCAAGCGTTGTTTTGCCCGACTGCCTTGGACCCGTAATACTCACAATTGGGTATTTTTCCAACAACGTATTTATTTTAGATGCGAGGTGTCGTTGAATCATTTTCGTACATTTAGGAATTAAATTCCTAAATGTACGAAAAACAGGTTTTATTTAGAAAAAAACCATTATAAATTACTTTTTATCTAACGCATAACATCACGCGTCGAAAAAACGCCCTATCGTAGAAATTAGACCATTTCTTAGTATAAGTGCGCATATAAAAGCTTTTTATGGATGGTTCAAAATTATACTGAATCGGCTTAGTCCATAACCTAAAACACATTCACACGACCTTCTATTCCCAGTATCCACTACCCGGACGCAAATTGTATGAAAAAGAGAAATGTAAAGGCTTTACTCAGTCCCATTTTAGTCGTAATTTCTATGGCCCTTGGGTCAGTACTTGCCCAAAGTCAGTCTAAAACAAGCACAATTTTTGAACTTAAAGACAATGACCGAGTTGTATTTCTAGGAAATTCGTTGTTTGAAAATGAATTTCAATATGGTTATTTGGAGTTAGCCCTCACCACGCGGTGGCCGGGTCATAATGTAACATTCAGAAATTTGGGTTGGACAGGCGATAATGTTTGGGGAGAAGCGCGGAGTACTTTTACCAATCCTCCGACCCCTTATGAGCACCTTATGCAGCAAATCACCAAAGCACAACCAACCGTAGTTTTTGTGGCTTATGGGGGTGTAGAAGCGCAGGAAGGTGAGGCAGGTCTGCCGCGTTTTAGGGAAGGCCTCTCCAAGTTGCTTGACAAAATAGATTCTCTCGGGGCAAAGTCTATCTTGCTGTCTCCGATTCCAGTCAGGTACGAAGATGCGGCTGCAAACGTAGAAAAACGAAATGCAAATCTGGTGGTTTACGCTTCTGCAATCGAAAAATTGGCTTCTGAACGCGGCAAAATGTTTATTGATATTTACAAACCCATTGAAGAAATGAGCAAAAAAACGAGCATTTTGGAAAATGGTGTTCACTTGAATGAGGCGGGTTATTATTACTTGGCCGAAGTACTAGAAAAGAACCTTGGATTGGATCCCCAACCAAAACCCGTTAGCATTGCAGTGACAAAAGATAACGTTGAGGCGGTAGCAACGGCTAAAATGCTAGACGCTGATGTAAAGAACGGAATGCTAAAATTTACCGCCGAGGAGCGCTTTTTGCCCCTTCCATTTCCGACAAATAATACTTCGATTCTCACCAAAGGACAGATAATCAAGGTTACAGGGTTAAAAAAAGGTTTTTATACCCTGACTGCGGATAATCAGCAAGTGATTACGGCGTCGGACAAAAAATGGGCTGAAGGGATAGAAATTACCCAAGGTCCGTCCTTCAACCAAGTAAGTAAATTGCGGGAAATGATTTTGAAAAAAAATGAGCAATTCTTTTTTCAATACCGCCCCCTGAATCGAACGTACATTCTAGGGTTTCGCTCGTACGAACAGGGCCGACACGCCAAGGGCCTCGAAGACCAAAGTCTCATCATGAAATGGCTTGAAGGACAAATTGCCCTGCACAGCACTCCGAAGCCTATCGTGTATCAACTTTCTCCAGTAAAGTAGTATAAAAGATTTAAAGTTATTATGCAAAGGTTCAGCTTTTTCAACTCGTCCAACACCACACTTGTTTTTATTAAACGGTTTATTTTCATTCCTTTATCTCTGCTCATTACATCTACGGTTCACCAAGACGACCGCAAGGCAAATCCCGAACCAGATGTGGAGAGAGAACTTCGTTCGTTTAAAGTAGCGGAAGGATTTGAAGTAACATTGTTTGCCGCCGACCCGCTCGTGGCCAAGCCCATCCAAATGAACTGGGACGCCGACGGACGCTTGTGGGTGGTGAGTAGTACCGCCTATCCTCACCTCAAAACGGGGGAAGAAGCCAACGATAAAATTTTTGTAATCGAAGATACCGACGGCGACGGTAAGGCCGATAAGTCGACTGTTTTTGCCGAAGGGTTAATCACACCCACGGGAATATTGCCAGGAGATGGGGGTGTGTACGTGGCGAATTCCACCGAAATTCTACATTTTTCTGATACTGATGGCGATGGAAAAGCCGACAAAAGACGCCGCATTTTGAATGGTTTTGGTACGGCCGATACGCACCACCTCATTCACACGTTCCGTTGGGGCCCCGAGGGGCGGCTTTATTTTAACCAGTCTATCTATATCTATAGCCACGTCGAAACGCCGTTTGGAACCAAGCGCCTCGAAGGCGGTGGCGTGTGGCAGCTCAACACCAAAAATCTCGACATGGATGTCTATGCCCGTGGGTTGATTAATCCGTGGGGGTTGCAATTTGACCGTTGGGGACAATCCTTCCTGACCGACGGTGCGGGTGGCGAAGGCATTAACTATGCTTTTCCAGGAGCTACTTTCGTAACCGCCCCAGGCGCAGCCCGAATCATTCGTGGCCTGAATCCAGGTCAACCTAAACACAGCGGGTTGGACATTGTTTCGGGCCGACACTTGCCTGAGTCGTGGCAGGGAAGCTTGATTACCAACGATTTTCGTGCCAACCGTATCAATCGATTCAAACTAGAAGAACAAGGAAGTGGGTATGCTTCTAAGCAGGTTGAAGACCTGATGTGGACAGATAATGTGGCCTTTCGTCCAGTTGATATTTCGGTGGGACCCGACGGTGCCATTTATGTAGCTGATTGGTATAACCCGATTATCCAACACGGTGAAGTGGATTTTCATGACCCGCGTCGCGACCAGCAGCATGGTCGTATCTGGCGTATTGTGGCAAAAAACCGCACGTTAGTTAAAAAACCGCAGTTGAGCAAAGCTTCGGTGACTGAACTCTTGGAAGCACTCAAACTGCCCGAGGACTGGACCCGGGCGCAGGCCAAGCAGGTATTGAAAGCCCGTGGGGCTACAGAAGTGCTTCCTGCTCTGCAAAAATGGGTT
The DNA here is from genome assembly GCF_003325355.1 of Runella rosea. Lineage (GTDB taxonomy): Bacteria > Bacteroidota > Bacteroidia > Cytophagales > Spirosomataceae > Runella > Runella rosea. Next base: position 654 of record NZ_CP030852.1, on the reverse strand, counting down.
CAAAACTTAGATAAAAATGACACCAACTATGAACATCAGTTGTTGGAAGCACTTTGGGTTTACCAAACGCTCGACACTGTCAATGAACCGCTACTTTTGACTTTATTGAACGCGCAAAACCACAAAGCGCGTGCGGCGGGCCTACGGGCGCTTGGGCTTTGGTATTCTAAAATAACGAATCCCGTTTCCCTCTTGACAAAGGCCGTGACCGACCCCCATCCGCAGGTGCGTTTGGAAGCTGTAATTGGACTTCGCAATGCAAAAACCGCCGAATCGGCCCGTACGGCGCTCTCGGTATTGGATAATTCAATGGATGAGTTTCTGGATTTTGCCCTTTGGCAAACCGTTCGTGAATTAGAACCATTGTGGGCAGCGCGTCTGAAAACTACGCCTGATTTCTTTGGAGATGCCAAAAAGACGGTTTTTGCCCTCAAATCAACCAGTAGTACCGAAGCGGTTTCGCAACTAGCAAAGTTATATCAAGCCGACCGAGTGCCGGAGGAATACCGCAACGATGTCTTGGCATCCATTTCCAAGTTTGGTAAAGCGGCAGATTTGACCATTCTTTTTGACAAAGCTGTAGAAGGAAACATAACTAAAAATAAACAAGTTGCGGCACAATTAACCGCGCTGGAGGATGCCGCCCGCCGAGGG
>NZ_CP030851.1 GCF_003325355.1 Runella rosea | reverse complement strand
GCAAAACAGAAAAAAGGGAAATAGAAAAAATACCCCGCCTGTTTTCTTATATAAACCAATCAATAACCGAAGGTGGTGTAATGTCGAATTCATAGTTTCATGTGGGTAAAGGATTAATGATTTATCTATATTGTTTTGATTATTAAGCAATAACAATATGAAGGTTGACAATATACTGACGTTGAGCTGACCACTAAAAAACGATACCTCTTCGCAAATATCCGAGATATATACACGTCAAAAAATACGTCAAATGACGTATTTTTTAGTACTTTTTTCTCTCCTATCATTGCAGTATCAAACCCGATTATCAATCCTACTTTCAGCGAATGATTTCTACGACGTTAACCGATGAACTCACAAGGGCCATACAGATTGCACAATCCATAGCCAAAGAAAACCAACATGCTGCGTTTTCGCCTGGGCATTTGCTGAAAGGGCTGTTACACAACGATGTAGGTTTGGCGAGTGTATTGGTCACGTGGGACGTAGATATTCATTATCTGCGTGATTGGGCCGATATTCGGGTTGAAAAATACCCTAAGTCAGCGCGGCTGGGCGATTCCATCCGGGGGGATGCGCAGGTTCAGGCGGTGTTTGAAGTTTCGGATGTTATCCGGATGAAATTGGGCGAGGAGGAAGTGGCGCCTCTGGCCGTTTTGGCCGCGATTGCGCGCCCCGGAGTGGGTTTTCAAAAAGACCAACTGAAATCCTTTCCGCTCACCGAAACCGAGATTCTGGGAAAAGTCATGGCTTCGGCGGGGGTTCAAAGTGCTGTAAACCCACAAAACGGCTCATCACCTGCCAAAGGCACCCCCACCTCGGTGGGAGGCAACGCCTCCGCGCAGGCATTGTTGAAATACTGCTTCGACAAAACGGCCATTGCCCGCGAAGGCAAACTCGACCCCATCATTGGTCGCGACAAAGAAACCCGCATGATGGTCGAAATCCTAGGCCGACGTACAAAGCCTAACGTTATCATCGTGGGCGAGCCGGGCGTGGGCAAAACCGCCTTGGTCGAAGGGTTAGCCCAGTTGATTGTGGCGGAGCAGGTGCCGGGGCATCTGCAAAAAGCTTCCCTCTTTCAGCTCGATATGGGCGCGCTCATTGCGGGCGCTTCTTACAAAGGGGAAATCGAAGACCGTCTCAAAAATATCATTGCTGAAGTCAAACAGCACGAACGGGCCTTACTTTTTATTGACGAAATTCACGTGCTAATGGATCCCCAAAGCGGAGCCATGGGACTGGTCAATTTGCTCAAACCCGAACTGGCGCGCGGGGAACTGACCGTCATTGGCGCCACAACGCTCGACGAGTTTCGCAAATTCATGGAGCCTGACGAAGCCTTTAGCCGTCGCTTCGAACTCGTCAAAGTCGAAGAACCCGACGAAATCACCGCAGGCCGCATGGTGGGCAAAGTAGTTTCGCTTTTTGAAGACCATCACCAAATCAAAGTGGGTGAGGGAACCATCAACGAAACCGTTCGGCTGGCGCGGCGCTACATCAAAGACCGCCGCCTGCCCGATGCCGCCATTGACCTCATCGACCGCACGATGGCGGCCATGAAACTCATGTCCGAAACCACGCAGCGCGAGATTGACTTTTTACGCACCGAGCTTTCCAGTCTGCGCGAGTCGCATGGGAGCGGCGACCCGCTTTTATACACCCAAGAGCTGCGCTGGTTTGAACGCCAGTTGCAGCACCGACTCAGTCCGATTTTGTTGGGACAGTTGGAAGAAGAAACGGAACTTGCCCAAATGGAATTGCCAGAAGCCGTGGCGGATTACCTGACGGAGCTGCTGATAAAACTAGAAACTTTGGGTGGTCAGAAAAAAGAGACCGTGGAAAAACACGATGTGGCGGCCGTAGTGGCGCACAAAACGGGGATTCCGCTGGGGAAACTGCAATCGAAAGAGCGGGAAAAACTGCTGCAATTGGACGAACACCTCAAAAAACGGGTGGTGGGACAAGACCACGCTATCAAAGTGATTTCGGATGCCATTCTGGAAAACCGCTCGGGGTTGAGTCGTCCGGGACAGCCCATTGGTTCATTTTTCTTTTCGGGCCCCACGGGGACGGGCAAAACAGAGTTGGCCAAAACGATGGCCGATTTTCTGTTCAACGACGAAAAAGCCCTGATTCGTTTCGATATGTCGGAGTTTAAGGAAGAACATTCGGCCGCGGTGTTATACGGTGCGCCTCCGGGCTACGTGGGCTACGAAGAGGGAGGATTGTTGGTGACCAAAATCAAACAACAGCCTTTTGCGATAGTGTTGTTTGACGAAATCGAAAAAAGCGCACCCGTCGGTTTTTGACCTGTTTTTTACAGATTCTGGACGAAGGTACGCTACACGACCGCTTGGGTCGGGAGGGGGATTTCAGTAATGCCATCATACTGTTTACGTCTAACATTGGTGCAGATTGGATAGTGGAGCAGTTTGGGAAGGGCAAAATTCCTGCCTCCAACGATGTGTTGGATTTGATGACCAAGCACTTCCGCCCCGAGTTTTTGGGTCGATTGACAGAAATTATCCCGTTCAGTCCGATTACGGAGAATGCAGTAATCAACATCTTTAATATCCAGCTCAAGCCGTTGGTGGTGTTGCTGGAAAAACAGGGGATAACGCTGACAATTGAAGACGAAGCGCGCAAGGCGTTGGCGTTGGAGGGCTTTACGCCCAAATACGGGGCAAGGCCGATTCGGGGGGTGATTCGCAACCGCATTCGTCGACCGCTGTCGCGGATGATTGTTTCGGGAGAACTCAGCAAGGGAAGCTCAGTAACGCTGAAATTGAACGAAAATGGCGAGTTTGAGTGGGTGAAATAGTAATAATATGTACAAGCAAAAGCATATTTCTGCTTATTGAAAAAATAAGAATAAAAGACGTGTATAAACATTTTAATTTTTAAAAACAATGGCAAAAAGCTTTTTTGAATATTTCAAAGAAAATATGGACGCTTTGGGTTTACCTGCTCCCAATTCACTATTTGCAACACAAGCGGCAGCGACTTCTACCGCATCAGCCATTTTAAATGCTATTAAAACACTTGGGGGTATCTTACGATTGGTGAACTTATCGTTGCAGGGACGAAACTAGAAGCCTTAAGCATAATAGCCGGGATGTCCGCTTCTTTCTATGTTGGAGCTGTAATTGGCAGTATTGCGATTGCTGCAGGCAATCGCTTATCTGATATCATTTTTACATCAAATACTCAATCATCAATGAGTGAAAGTCAAGTACTTTCTTTTGCAAGCAGGCATAATCTTAATGATCCTATTTTGGAACAGGTACTGAAAATACATCCTGAAATAATCAATACGAATACGATGAACCGTAGAAAAGCATCTACAAGACTGGCCTAAGCCGAACACTCCTTAATAAATCGGTAAAAGAATCACCAGCGCAATTGTAATTTCCAACAAGTATATTATTATGGCAATCGAAAAACCCCAATTAGGCGGTATCGTCATCGACGAAGGAACCAGCGAAGCAATCAAACTCCTCCACGACAACAAAACGGCCATCATCAGTAAATTTACCGCTGATTCTATGAGCCAAGCCCCCGTGGAAGGCATCCAAAAACTCCAGGAAGCTTTTGACCATTTTCAACCTCAAGTGGACGTAAGCCACACCACCGAAGATGGGCAGGAAGTAAACGAAACCCTCAGTTTTACGAGTATGTCGGCTTTTACCGTCAAAGGAATGATTGAGCAAAGCGGCTATTTACAGGAGTTGAAAGGTAAAGAGGATGATTATCAAACCTTGATTAAACGCCTGATGACCAATAAGGTATTTCAAAAACTGTTGGCCGACCCCGTTGGCAAAGCGGCATTTGTAGAAGCCCTCAATGCCATGATTGCTGAATTGGATGCCGTTGATGGTGACAAATAACTAATACGCTGAAAATCTCAGGAATAATTTTCGGCATTTAACAGAAAACCTATGTCTTTGGAAGAACAATTACATCAAACTAAAGAACTCCTAAAAGAGAAAGCAGCTCCCCGTCCCTTAACCCAGACGGTACAGCAACTAGCCAAGTATGGTGGCTTTGAATTCATCAAAACCATCGTCGATGGTACCGAAAACATGGACCCCACCAAAAAGGCGCGGAAAAGCATGTTTTTGGAGGAGGAAGAGAATAAAGCCGACCGCAAAAAACTCAAAAAACGCCTTCAGGCGGTGGCTGACCTACTTACGGCCCACGACAACGTGGCCGATATGATTGCCGAAGCCGAGCAAAAAGCCACGTCGGCGAGCGAAACATTAAAAGCCAACTTACGAAATTGCCTCACGCAAACCGAAGAATTGGAGCGCTCCTACCGGTCACTGGCTTTGTTTTTTGAAAATACGGCCGAAGAAAAAGTGAAAAATCTGGTACTGTTTGATGCAGGACTGGAGCACACTACCGACACCGATGGCTTCAGTAACCCGACGGGTATTTTTGAGCAAGTAGCTAAGGAATTACGCGATAATTATGACCGTTTTGACCTGACCAACAACTATTCATTGATTGTGTTGCCGGGTTGGTTAAAGAAAAATATCATCGTCGATAAATGGGCCGAACTGGCGCACCAAAACAAAGTGATGATGATTACGGATTATCGTCACCTCGACAGCGCCGAAGACGTAGAGGCCATGTTTGACCGCGACAAGCTGACGGGTTCTGACCCGCACAAAGCGCACGTGATGATGCCTTGCAACTGGGTGGTAGGCCGCGAGGCCAATACCGAAATCGGCGAAGAAGACCATTTGTTTATCCCTCCTTCCATGGCCTTGGCGGGCTTACTTTGGGGCGGCAACATTGCCCAACCGTCGGCGGGATTGGCTAACGGTAAACTCAAAATGGCCAGCGGAACGCGCTTCACGATGCGCAAAAATGAAGTGGCACAATTGGAAAACAGGGGCCTGATTCCGTTGATTTATGAGTGGGGGCGGGTAGTACCGCAATCGGCCAAAACCCTCTTTGACGGCGACAATGTAGGCTTACAAACGTACAGTGTGGTACGTGTGTTTGACTGGATTGGCAAAATCATGCAAGATTTCCTGAACCGCCGTACGTTTGAGAATATCGACAACAAGATGTTGGAAGACATCAAAAAGCAGATTTCGAAGTTTCTGGCGGAGATTCGTGGACCCGGAAAAATCATCGAAGATTATCGTGGTCTGGAAGTGAAAAGAAACCCAGAAAAGCCCACTCACGTCATCATCAATGTGGATCTAAAGCCCTTCTTTCCTGCCAAAGTATTTGCTATCAACATGACAGGCACCAAAGGCAATTGGGATTCGGAACTAAAACAATAAACAGTACTCTAAACATTTAAACCAAAACAATTATAAAAATGGCACATAAAGCAGAAATTACCATCGACAGTAAAAAGTTTGAAGTATTACACTGTTCCTACAGCTTGCACCAGCATGTAAATCCCAATACCAATGAGACTACATCAGAAGTATTTGGCGGCAATATTGACGTAACCATCGAAACCCGTAATGCAGATGCCAAAATCATTGAACTGATGGTATTGCCGCACAAAGACGATATCAACGGTGATATCAAGTTTAGCAATCAAAAAGGTGAAGAACTACGAACCATTAAGTTTAACCACGCAGCCGTCGTCAATTTCAGCGAAACCTTCAGTCTTTCAGGAAGCGGCACAGGCTCACAAAGCTTTACCATTTGCGCTCGTGAGTTAGACATTCAGGGGCAGAAGTTGAATTTGAAACGAGAGTAATATCCTATACTTACAGGCAGCAAATTAGGACCGCTGCCTGTAAGTAATATCTGCATTTGGTGAAAGGGATAATGCAAAAATTATAACTGTAATAAGTGTCTGATTTTAAAACTGGTCAATACAATAAATAAACAATGTCCACTACTAAAAGAGAACGTAAACTTGCAGAAAGTAATCGAGTTGATTATAGTACCGGCATGTGCTCAATTGGTGACACCAGAGAACCTGCCCCTTTTTCCACCGATGATTATACACCTGTTAATTTTACTATTGACAACGAGTTTATAGGACGGGCGTATAATGTACCTCTCGTATTAGATGCTATAAAAACATTTCAGGAAGATAAGATCAAAGAATGGGTTAATTTATTTAACGAAAAATCAGGTTTTGGAAAGTTGAGTGATTTTTTAGAGATAGAACAAAAAATTATTTCTCAAAAAACTGAAATCTTAAATTACAAATCCAAGTTAAATCAAATAAAAACCTCATTCATAAGCAATACAGCTAATATAAGCTATAAAGAAAGCAAAAGTTTATTCAAAAAGAGCTACTAAACTATCATGAAAAATTGATTCATCTGCTTTCTGAAATGGAAGCTAAAAGCAAAACAATTAAACCTGCTCAATTTGATGAAATATTAAAATCAATTAGTGAAATAAAGTCGCCAAAAAGAAAAGGAAAAAAGCAGGGTTATTTATATGAAAATTATGAAAAATTAGTTGGTTTGGCTGAAGACATCAAACTGAATAAAATTTTCAGCGAATTAGAAACAAATACTGTTTCTATGAAAATAAACGATTTAAAGGTTTTTTTTGGCGAAAAAACAGTCAATCAATTTCTAAATACCGCAGATCTAACCATAGGTACATTACGATCAAAAATCATTGCATTTAAGAAAAATATCGCACTGGGAAGTGGAAAAGCTATAGAACTTCTTGAGTATTTAGAAAAAACGGTAATCACAGTACTTAAACAACTCATTGAGAATATCCCCTCACTAATAAAAACGAAGATAGAATCATTAATCGGAAAACTTTCTCAGGAAATTTTTCCAAAAATGTCAAAAACCTCTAAAATATTGAGCGAGTTCGCAGGTGCTTTGCTTGACTTGCCTGATTTACTTTTGGATGGTTTCTCGGTAGCGTTTGCCTTCCAGGATTATGAGTTGAGGGAAGTTTACAACGTGCAACAACAAAAAGAGATAGAAAAAACCTTCTGGACCTCTGCATTCACATTTTTGGGTGGAGTTATCTTATTTATCGGTGGAATCATAGCCGCCTATCTAGCCTGTATACCTGCCATTATTTGTTTAGCAGTGACGGGAATTTTCTTAGGGATATACGAGCTTATCACAAGTAATGATGCTATTGGTCAATTGGGTTATTGGCTCAGTTCAGAAATCGGCTTCTTATAAATTCCTTTAAACTTATTTTAGAATGCCCTCAACCATACAACTCCTTGCTGCTGTAGAAATCAATATAAATGGATTGATTATTAAACGTATCAGCAGCATTTCCATTTCGCAGCCATTTGATAATCATCATACCTTCGAGATAAGTATATCGCCGGAGATGTTGCCTGATAAATCTACGAAAGTTGATCTAAAAAAACTGGCGGAGCAAGTGGTGGGAGAAATCACTGTTATCAAACTGAAACAGGGAGAAAAACAACAGGATGGAAGTATTCAGGAACAACAAACGCGTACATTTAAAGGTATTGCCACTACTATTCGTTTAAGCAAAGGCAGCAGCACGTCCAATACGATTGTTATTTCGGGCGTCAGCAGTACGGCTGTACTGAGTGCCGGACGCACCACACGTTCATTTACGGACAAATCCCTCAGTGATATTACCCAGAAAGTATTGAGCCCTTTTGGTGGACTTTCAAAAAAAATATCGCCGACCTATTCCGCCCCATTCGTTACGTAACGCAGTACGAAGAAGATAATTTTCATTTTCTGCAACGTTTGGCCGAAGAATATGGTGAATGGATGTTTTACGACGGAGAACAGTTCATATTCGGTAAAAACGGACGAGATAAAGGCAATGAGATAACCCTTAAGCACGGAGAAAATATTTTTGATATGCAGTACAGCCTTCGGACTACCCCTCTCAATCTGAAAGGTTTCAATTATGATTATTACAACAATAAAACCTACGAAGCGCCAGCATCCAGTGAAAATGTGAGCGGTTTGGGGGCATTTACACTGGTGGGATTAAATAAATCCGCTAAAGTTTTCAATGACGAACTCGTGGAGATTGGTTACCAAAATCACCGCGAAAGCAGCACCCTAAAAACCGCCGTAAAACTCAAAAAAAGCGAACAGGCCAATAAACTGGCTGTACTTACTGGCCGAACTCCCGAAATGGAAATAAAATTGGGTGGTACGGTTAAAGTTATTGATACGTATCTAAATGATCAAAACAAAGTGGAAGTTATTGATTATGGCTCGTTTGTTATTACCCGTTTGAGTCATTTTCTGGATACAAGAGGGGTATATCAGTGCAATTTTGAGGCAGTACCGCAAGATACTGACTTTGCACCCGTTGATTACCGCATCATATCTCCCAACGCAGAACCGCAAGCGGCTGTAGTCATGCAGGTAGATGATAAAGACCGCATGGGCCGGATAAAAGTGCAGTTTCCATGGCAAAAGAATGACAATGAATTAACCCCATGGATACGGGTAGTAAACCCTATGGCGGCACAAGACCGGGGCATGTACTTTATTCCCGAAATAGACGAAGTTGTGTTTGTGGATTTTGAATTCGGCAATCCCGACATGCCCTTTGTCACGGGTAGTATGTACCACGGCCAAGCCAAACCAGGTGATCTTTTTGATGAAAAGAATAACATCAAGGGAATCATTACAAAAGGTGGAAATCATATCATTATTGATGATACTGACGGTAAGGAAAAAATAAAGATCTATAACCGAGAAAGTAAAAATGAAATTGAATTATCCATTGACGGTGAGGCAAGTATTAAAGCTAAGAGCAACGGAACCATCTATCTGGAAGCAGCCAAAGGTATTGAAATGAAAGCACCGAAAATAAAAATAGAAGCCGATAATGAGGTTGATATAAGTGCTGGAAACAGTGTAAAAGTCGAAGGTACGACCGTGGATGTAAATGCTCAGGCTTCAGGTTCATTCAAAACTTCCGCTCAATTGGAATTGAACGGCGGCAGTATGGCGGTCTTAAAAGCAGCATTGGTAACGATCAACTAAAAAAGTCAGAACTATGAAAATTCTCCGGAATGTTCCCTTTAACCTTGACCAAAATACGACCGAAACGTTTCGATACAGCAGGTTTGAGACTGCTTTGTTGGAGCCCGGCGATTTGATTTATCGTATTTATACCCCAAATCACAATTTTGTCTTCAAAACCCAGGAAGACGTTAAAAGCCCCGACACAGAAGGTATGTTTTGGCTTGATCATTATACGTACGAATCCCTGATCAAGGCCAATCAGGGAGAATATATTCAAAGCATCACCACCCGCGCTATGTTGGCGGTAAAAGAAGAATGGAATCCTGCTATGAGTCGGATCGTCACGGCCAGAGTTGTTAAAGAAATCAAAGCCGCTTACGGCTATATCAAATGGCAACCCCTCACTTCTGTGGGGGGAGACAGTAATGTGATGCTGATGGGAGGCGGTGCACAACTTTACATTATGGTCCGTGACATGAGCAACGTTACCATCATAAGCGACAAAGACATTCGTCCAGAATCCAAAGTAGTCAATAAGTTACGTTTCTAAATCAATGTCAAAAAATGTCTGAAGGTTTTTACCCGATTCCTCCTTCATTCGGTGCCCTTATGAAACAGCAGGGCTCGGAAAGGAACTTTGTGGAAGAAGTGAGGTCGCTGCATTCATACGATGAAATCACCAAGCGATTTGGGGGGGAGAAAAATCTGGAAGCAATTTCGCTCATCGCCAAATTGCTTGCCTCTCTCAAACTGGCCTCCTTTCAGGAACTCAGACAACGGCTAACTTTTAGAGAGCTTGTTGAATACCTTGTAGAAGGAACCATTATTCAAAAAATTTCGCTCGAAGAATCCATCACCCAAAACATCACTTTGTACCTGTCATCCAAACCGAAAGAATTTTATTTTGACCGTGCGTATGGTTGTATTGTACATAATTATGATTTCAGACAACTCAACGACACCCCAAGTAAAGACCAGCTTAAACGTACGATTTCCGAATATCTACAAAAATTCGAAAATCGTATCACCGTCAATACCGTCAGCATTGATATAAACGATGTACAAGAGTCGGTTGAAGGAAGTAATCCCCGTATATGTCGTTACATCATCATAACTATTGCAAGTACCCTTGTACAAACGCAGGAACGGCTCAAAGAAATGAAATTCAGACTAGTACGCTATTCTTGAAAATGTTATAACCTCTTTTTAACCAGAAAGGAGTAATGTATGTACAACGACCCAAAACGATACAAAACGCGAGAGTATATCCGAAACGAAATGCTTCGGGAGGTGGCAAACCTATGGAATTATGACGATACTGATGTGGCCGTTGAAAGCTTTGACCCATTAATTGGGATGCTTTTAGGCGCTTTTTCGACAAGTATTGAAGGTGTTTACCATGAATTGGACAACTCTCGCAGCAGAATCGTACGACGATTGGCCCACTTACTCACTCCCGACGTACTTTCCGGACCGCAGGCAGCCCATGCAGTGATGAAAGCTGGAATTGTAGACCCTTCCTACACAATTACACCACATGATTTTTTCACCTGTAATGCCCTAGGAAAAGAGTTTTATTTTACTTCTGTCGGCCATTATAAATTATACAATACAAAACTCAATACACTGATCATTCAGAACCGGGTCAGAACAATGGGCCCTACTCCTCGCGAGAATTTTTTAAACGAAATACTTCCGCATAATGAAGTTTGGGTAGGGTTGACTATCGACAATGAACTGGAAGAATTTGATCATTTATCGTTATTTTTTGACTGGAGAAACGATACTGCCCGTCGCTCGCACCTAAACTTATTATCGGATGTCAGAATATTTACCGATACAAAGGAGGAGTTTAAAATTACGCCAGGCTTAGTGAATACAAATACTCAACCAAGTGCGACGGATGATTTTAATGCTACCAAACAGGCAGAACGAATGACCCAGCGACTGTACAATGCCCACTTTTTAAGCATCAGCAACCTTAATCGCCAAACCCAGCAACGTATTTTACTGCAAAAGAAAAAATCCAGAAGAGCTTGCTGCACTGCTAAGTCCAGAAGAATTGCAGAAAAATTTTCTTCAGGAGTTAGTTTGGATAAAGATTCAATTTTCAGGAGGGATCTCTCATGAAGTTATTTCGCGGATATTTATTGATGTCAATGCATTTCCAGTGTTGAACCGGCGTGCGTTGAACCCCTCTTTTGACATACGTCCCTTATTCAATGTGTTTCCAGTTAACGTAGAGGATGGCGACTTTTTCTTAGGAATGATAGATATTGAGACCTCTCAGGGAATAAAACTCGCTAATAGTCAGCAATTCAACCGCGACAGCACTAATCAGTATTTATTGCGTCAGGGAGGAGTAGCCCGTTTTGATGAACGTGATGCTTCAGAAATGATTTCGTACCTAACCGATCTACTGCGCGACGAGAGCGCCATGTTTATGGCATTAGGGCACAGTAGCTTAGAAACCGATATTGAAGAAATCCGTAAACACTTGGAACGAATCAATAAAGATTTAAAAAAAGATAATTTTCCCAACTGGTTTGTCACGGTAAAAACCACAGAAAAGAGTGGAAAAATTGGGTTGAAGTATTGGGTTACGAAAGCTGACCTTGCCAATAATATCGCATTTAATACAAAAATGAATCGCGACCGAGCCAACAAAGCATTTAACGATGAAATGACCGTATTACTCACAACCACACAGGGAGGGCAACGTGCTTTACAGGGAGACGAATACCTTCCAGTGTTCAGAAAAGCCCTCCTGACCCGTGGAAGAATAGTGACTTTTGAAGATTACAAAGCCGTATGCATGAGCGAGTTGAGCAACAAAATCAACGAAGTAAGTGTTAAAAAAAGCTTTGGAGTTGGCGCATCTCAAGATCGGGGCCTACAGCAAACGGTGGATGTTTACCTGACTCCAAATCCACTTAAACCGCAAACTCCAGAGCAATGGTCTGAGCACAAGGCCCGTTTGCTGAACATTTTAGAAGAGCAATCTTCGGGAATTTTTCCCATTCAGATTTTTATAAACGGTGAACTGTAGAAATTCAAGGCGATGAACAGCGAGGAGCTAAGAAAAGTACTGGAACAATTGCCTGTCAAACGGTTACGGGTAGAAGCCATTGTAGATGAACTGATTGTGAGTGGCGCCTATCAACAACAAAAATAATCATTGCCCCCGAACGATCGTCATCCTACCATTACGAACGCGATATAAGTGATATTGAAGAAGTATATAATCCGTATTCGGGTAGCGCTTGGTGCAAAGTAAATACGCCCCGCGACGGGTTGTATGAGTCGCTTCCAGAAAGGCTTTATCACCGGCCTACGAGGCGAGTTAAAAACAATGAGCAGTGGGAAGAAATCCGAATAGAAGAAATCAAACAGGAACAGGAAGCCCGACAATTTCTACTCCCCTTTGACAATACCCTTGGCCATCAGCGAATTCGGATTGAGCAGTTTGAAAAAAAAACGTTGGCAGGGCAAGAAAAAGGATTTTTGGATGAGTTTCTGAGATTTATCTGGCCAAATGCTCAACAACTTGAACTAAGCGAACACCAACAGTTTATACTATTTCAGCTAACCATTATCGCACATAAAGCCGCTGGAAATATAGTCTGGATGCAGGATTGTTTTGAGCAAATGTTGAATGATAACGTACGAATATTTTACGAAGACAAACCGTATACCTTGCCCGTTGAAAAGGAATTTTCCCTCTTAGGCGAGGCCATAATGGGTTTTGATTCAATTCTCAATTGCCAGGGATATAATAAATGGCGACGCCTGAAAATACAAATCGGCCCGCTTTCCTACGAACGTATGAGCAACTATTTTCCTTGTGAGAAAGGTGAAAAGCTATTTCATTTTTTGTGCAATTTACTCATCCCTGTTGAGCTGGATTGGAGCTTGGAACTTATTCCAAAAGTATCTGAAGACAAAAATGAGGAAAGCGGTGAAATTGAAATTTTTGATAAACAACGAGAAACATTGATCTCTTTTCATCTAAATGCAGATACACAAAAAGCGGTTTTGGGGTATAGCACCGTCTTAGGATAAACAAACTTAATCAGGAATGTCACTATGCTTTTTTCAACGGTTACTTTAATTGTTTTCAGCAGCTGTGTCTCAATCGCAGTTCTTTCAACCTTTTTTTATATTATTTAGAAACTTCAAAACTAACCGTAATCAGGCTTTTTTTGGGAGTATTGGGGCTTGTGCTGTTATTTGGCCTAACTGGCTTACTGTTGTCCAAAACACTGTCACTACCATTAGCTTTTATTGTGCTTTCCGTAGTATCATTAGTGTCTGGAACTTTTTATGCAGTTTGGGGCAGCAAGCTGTTTTCGTGGTATAACCAAGACTCTTTTACTTCCGAATTTATGACCGGATCGTATGGAGTGGCTGGGCGGCCGCAGGGTTTGCGTTTGTATATGGACTGCTTTCTCCAAAGGCTACTGCGTTTTTACCTTATTTAATTGTCGGCATATTGCCAATAATTTTACCCTATCTATTCATCAAATCATATGATTATTGGATAAATATCCCTCCGTTAAAATACCGTAAATGGCAGTATAAATCACAGGTATCTTTACCTGTATTAGAACCAATCAATGTTATTAAAGTTAATATACAATTCACTAAAATTCCCGACGAATCAGACCCTGTATTTGAAGGCTATTGGGTTGAATTACCTAGTGAAAAAGACTTAGGAACGCTTTTTCATTATTTCATATATTCTCACAATAATCGACACAGAGAGCACAAAAAAGACCCTATACATGTTGAAACCGGCGGCAAAAAACTGGGTTGGCTTTTGTATAAACAAAATACATTGGAACAACGCATTTATTTAAATACCGACCTTTCGTTGACCCAAAATAACATCATGAATAATGAAACCATTTTTGCTCAAAGTTATTCAAATTAAAGACCATGCTTTTACCCGAAATTAAGTACAATTTTGTCAATTGGCGCGATGGTATGAAAATCACGCAGAAGCATTTTACTGAAAATGATTTTGCGATCAAAGATGCCATCAGGGATAGTGCCGCCATCAAAATCAATAATTTTAATTATGGATTGCTTTCAGGAGATGATGGCATGACATCGAGTCTATCCTCGCCAGTTTTAGCAGGTGATGTAATACAAATCAATGCTTGTCGCGGTATTACTCCGGAGGAGTTCGAATTGAGTGGAAATCTTTCAAAGACAACCTGTACTTAGTTTGTCGTTGCTTGATTACAAAATGAAATTGGGTTCGGCTGGGGTATTTTATGTCGTAATCAAAGCAGATCCATTCAAAACGGTCGAAATCGGCGACTACAATAGTGATGAAGGCTTGAATCGCCGACCTAATTTAACCATTAAACCTGCTTTGGATCTACTGTCGATGCACGATATGCTTTCTGATGCATACAGTTTTCCCATTTGTCGCGTGCGATTTGAGAGCCAACGATTTTCCATTGACCATGAGTATATTCCACCATCGGTCTCAATTCATGGAGAAGGGCTCCTATGGTATTACGAAAGTTGCGGTACTTTATTGAATAATGTGCAGCAATTAGCGGTTCAGATTGTAAAAAAATCGGTGGAATGCAGAACCGAAGCAGCATTGCGGTAGATGTTCATCGTATTTTAGAAAAAGTGTTGATTCATTGCGCCGAGTCAATGGATTACTATCGGATAGTGGTCAAAGAACTTCCTCCAATTTACACTGCCGAGTACTTTATGCGGTTGGCCCGAATGCTTCGTATCTCATTCGATAGCCTGCCCGAATCCAGTTCTTCGGTCCTTTTTAATTATTTCCAAAACTCGATTGCGGGCACCACTAGCGTATTTAAAACCCCAATTACTGCTGCTTCAAGATCATTTATAGATTCCATGATTGACAATGTACTGGTAAGTCAGTACAATCATAACGACAGTACATTGCTGTTTGACAGCATCGTACGGTTTTTGGACTTTTTGGATTTCTTTTTACAAAAGTTAACTACCCTCAACTATGCTGAGAATAAAGGGGGATGGGATATTTATGCTAAATAATTCAAACGACTAAAAAATGCCAAAACCTGCTGCCCGTGTGGGCGATATGCACACATGTCCCATGTTAACTCCTGGATTGCCCCCTATACCGCACATTGGCGGACCTATTGCGGGTCCTGGCGTGCCATCGGTCTTAATTGGCGGAATGCCCGCTGCTCACGTAGGTGATACATGTATTTGTGTAGGCCCCCCTGATTCAACGGTCATGGGCTCGGCCTCGGTATTGATCGGCGGCACGCCAGCAGTACGTATGGGCGATATGACTGCCCATGGGGGTATTATTGCAATGGGCTTACCCACGGTATTGATTGGCTGATATCAAAATCGCTGTACTATTTAAAAGCTAATTCCCCCTTCATGAATTAGACCACCTATCAGAAGCGTAAGAATGAGACTATCAACTCATTACTCCTAAATGCCTGAATTATTCAATTTTAAAATAAGCAATAATGAACAAACCAGGTTTATTTATCGGCATATCTATTTTATCGGTCATGTGTATTGCGCTGCTTTTTTTTGTTTTAGGCAAAAAATCAGACGCTTCACCATACCCTCTAACCGTATCTCCCTCTGAAGAATTGCAATTCCTAGCCAATGTCAATGCTTTAGACACTTTATATACTCAATTGCAAAAAGCTGCTTACAGTAAAGACATCAGTAAGACTGCTGAAGTTAACGTACGCTGGGACAAACAAAGGGATGAGTTTCTGGCCAGTTATAAGTCTAATACGATATTATCGAAATTGTCAAACCAAGTGCTGAACAACTACCGTCAAAGAGTAAAAGTTCTTAAAGATATTTACCGAACAAAATCCGCTTCACTCTCAGAAGCAGAACAGTTAAAATCGGCTATCCAAACCGAAGAAGTCAAAAAGTCAGAATTAAAAACCGAGAATCAAATGATTAAACAAGCTTTGCTCACCCTTTAAGGCCAACACTTATGAAAGCTGAAAATATCGATATTAGAACCCAAAAAATTCGTCAGTTTATCATCATATACTTAGTTTTTTATACTGTTTTGTTCTTTTTTTTTTACTGGGCTTTTGTTAAAATTCCTAAAGCTTATCAAAAAGAACAAGCACTCGCTTCTCTCAAATTGAATGAGTTTTTAGAAAATACTGCAAAGTTGATACTTTGGTGCTCCAAATTCAAACAAAGGAAAATGTCAAAGAGAAATCAATGATTGCCTTCTACGTGTGGATGAATACCCTAAAATCTACCTACCCAACCCCTCTCTATCAATCCGTACTTAATAGCTATTTAATGCGGGTTTCTGATATCCAAGGTGCCCGTCAAAAAGACACTTCACTATTAAAATTACGTCAAAATATGAGCTTATCAAAGCTGAAACTTCTGAATTACTTATTCAAAATAGCACCCTAAAGCAACAATTAACGCAAAGAAAAATCTCAATAAATGATAATGGCATAGCCTAAAGCAATGCATCTTAATGAGACCAATACCCTCATTTTCAGCAACCTATTACTTAATTTATAACGTACAATAATATTTTTCTGATACACAAATAATCATTTAAGTATTTATGTAAATGATTATTTAATCACCCCCAAGATGCTTTTCATAAGCCTCAATCGTAAGCTGTTTGATGGTTTTGCCGTACGGGCTGATTCCATTTTTAGCTTCATAAATAATGTTTTGGGTATCCAGATATTTACGTGACTTTCTTCTTCTTTTTTTGGGGCGATAGTAGCCACGGGTCGCACTTCCTGAATGTTCGTTTTGGGTGGTGTTTTCTTAATCATTTCGGCCAGCTTTGACCGATTTTCGGCGTAACCCTCTTTCTCCTTGCTCATTGGTTCAAATCGTTTAAGATTTCGTAAGTCAGATTTGTAATCTCTGTTTTGGCTTTGGTATCCTCTCCCGTAAACACTCCCGCTGTCATGGGTGAGCGTGTCAAACTTACTCGATGATAGATCGTTGTTTCCAACAATGGTATCGAATATTCCTTTAAAATGGTCTTTACTTCTTCGGTAATGCTTGTTCGTCCTTGGAGCATGTTCATTACAATCCCTCCCTTTAATTCTGGCCTATCCTTTTTAGCTTATTAAAAAGAAAAATGGTTGCTTTGATGGCGAGTGCATCCAGAAAAGGTTTGGTGGGAATCAATACATAATCAGAAATCTGAAAGATCTCATTCAGGCTTCCAGTGAGGTAGGGCGGGGTGTCAATGATAATGACATCGTAGGGCAGCTCTTCTCCTTTGATAACTTTATCGAGCGGTACCAAGTCAATACCAGAGAGAAATGATTCTATCTCCGAAATTGACCCTTGTAAATCGGTGTCGGTTATACCCACACGTAGGTCTTCTGAAAGGCAGTAGGCAATATTTAGGGCAAGGGTGGTTTTTCCAACACCTCCCTTTTGATGGGCGACGGTTATTATTTTCATGGCTCAAAAATAAACATAAGTATTTAATCATTTATATAAAAAATCAAATACTTATTCAATTAAATGATTATTTATATAAATACATAAACGAGCAAATACTTACATAAGCAAAAATTATTTATATAAATGATTAAATACTTAAAACAACGGCTCAGATACTTGTCGCCAAACTCCCTCAACCAATTCAATCTTTATTCCTTTGACTTTTTGTACCCATTCCACAAAAAGACTTTCCATCGTTTCGCCTCTTTGAGTGGTCAACACGGCTCCCAACCCACGACGCAGCTCATCGGCTTTTAGGGTTTGGTCGGGGTTGTAGTACATAAATTTAAGAGAAGGCGTATCGGATATAAGTTGCTGTATTTGTGATACATAGGCATTCTTTTGTTCGTTGTCGGCCGATGCGCCCACCTCAATAAGGTGCTGATTGTAAACATAGACAAAATCAATCTCAAACCATTGTTTGATTTGCTTATTGAGTTGCTGGGCCTGCCGGTTCATAGCAGCTTGAGCAACTTTGGTTTTGGCTTTATTTTCCTTAGCTGCCATTCCAACTCCTATATTATTTTTCAACCCGTAGACGATGTAGGAATAAATGCTTTTGATAGTAATGTTCTTAGCTTTTTCCTGTTTGGCGAAAAGCAACACATCCAATACTCGTGCGCGGTCAGCTTGAATACCTTCCAAATAAATGCCAATTTCATTGTCTTCCGCTTCGGGTTCAAAGAGTCTAAACAGCTCAAAAATTCGTTTATCAATCGCCAAATCTTGTACTATTTCTTGGGGAACGGTTTCAATCTTTATCGCAGGTACAGCTACCGACTTGATGGGTATCTGCCTTTTTACTGGCTCTGCCTTGCCGATTTCAAGCTCCGTTTTTCTCGGAATTTGTTCCAGGTCTCTTTGTTCTCACGGATAAAAAAACGGATTTTCACTACCTCACTTTTGGTGTTGCCCGGTATGGCCCTGATTTCTTGGTACTCGAAGGTAATATCACATTTTTCGCTCAGTTCTTTCTTCGCAGATTCAATAATCCGTTTTT
The DNA here is from genome assembly GCF_003325355.1 of Runella rosea. Lineage (GTDB taxonomy): Bacteria > Bacteroidota > Bacteroidia > Cytophagales > Spirosomataceae > Runella > Runella rosea. The sequence goes on along the minus strand of NZ_CP030851.1, from coordinate 57,451 downwards.
TGAAGTACCTGTACTCAGTGTATTCGTTGGGCTCGACCTCAACTAAAGCGCGCAAATCCATGACGCTTATCTCCACCTGACCTTTGCGTTTCCAAGATTTGAGAAACAGATACAGCTTGATTGAATATTTACTCTTTAGAACCCTTGTATTGAGAATGTGGTAATAGAAAAACTCTCCCTCTGCAATTTCCAAAAAATAGGGCTTTAGCTTATCTGAAATTTCAATTTCTACGAAACCAAAACCTGAAGCATCAATTTTGTAATCGGCACTTGAAAACAATTGGACTTTCAAATAGTCCAACCTGCCTTTTTTGGTCGTGCGCTGAATCCTTAAGGGGATTTCAGTCATTTGGTCTATCTCTTTGGCGATGTATTCGTAATTGTTGGTTTCAGCTCCGACATTTCTCAGAAACTCTTTGATGTAGAGCCGCATGGTCCGGAGGTCCTGATTGGATTTAAAAAAAGCAATGGCCTCAAACAACACCTTGGTCTGCATAACAGACAGCCCGAAGCGAGCATTGGCAATGGGATTTTTGAGAATAACTAAATTATCATCCTTAAAGGGCTCAAGCACTCGATCATCGGTCATGGGAATGGAAAAAGGGTAGTGATGGACAAAACTATAAAAAAAACAAAAGCGGGACAAATATTATTTTGCGTCCCGTTTGCTTCCCAAATCTGTCCCGCTTGCTTCCCAAATCTGTCCCGTTTGCTTCCCAAATCTGTCCCTTGCTTCCAAATCTGTCCCGTTGCTTCCCAAATCTGTCCCGCTTTATCGCTATAAAAATTTGGTTTTCAGTTGGTTACGCCCCACTACAAACTATTACAAACTTTTTACAAACTTTAAATCCAAATTTCACACAAAGAAAAAACAAATTTTTTTGTGTGTGTTTTTTGAAAAAAATAGGTTCAATTTCCCCTAAAAAAATTAAATTTTTGCCAAACTTGCTTGCAGATCAAAACAGTCGACTCGAAGATGAAAAAAATGCTTTTCATGTTTATTGATTTTTTAACGTTATTATTTCGTTATTATTTTTTTTTAAAATCGCAAACTTAAAAACTATTCTTGCGACCGTTTGATAACTAACTGGGGATTTTTCGGTAGAATTCACTCAAGTTTTGGTCTTAGTAAAAATCGAATTTGGCCATTCGCTAAATTGTGATTTAGTTTTATTCTAAAACTTGTCAACGAAATCACCATGCCAGCAAATTTAACAGACCTACAAATCGTCCACATTTCAAGCCAATCGCTGTCCAAATGGGCATTAAAAACGACGTTTTTAACGAAAAATACACTGCAACATCCAACAAGTGTCGACCAAAGCCCAAAAAAAGCCATTTTTAGCCACGTACAGCAATTTATTTGCTACCTCACGAACTCCAAGTCATTTAACAAATAAGTTTGCTTAAAATTAAAATAAAGACCACAATTTAAAACAACTCCATAGCCAGAAATCAATCGTAAAATTTTCCCTCAGGTTTTGGGAGCGTTTATTTACTGCCAAAATCAGGAAAACAACTTAAAATTGTACCTTCGGGCAAAGTCCCTTTTCTAAGAATAATTCGCTTTTGAAATTGATTATCAACATATGAATATTGCCCAACTCGACCACAAAAAAGCTGATGCTCACGACATACCCCTGTGCGAGTTCCCCAAATATTTCGATTTCTTTCTGCCGTAGGCTGTGCAGTCGCCCATTTGAGAGCGACGAGCAGCCGCAGGAATACCTCTTTTAACACTATGATCGCCGAAGAACAAACCCGCGGTACGGTGTTTGAGTCCGAGAGCAAAGCCAAAAAGAAGAAAAAATGAGGGCAAATTGGTCAACAGCCTGTTGCCCAATGTCAAGGGAGAAAGAAACTGTTTTACAAAACCGAAAAATGCAGCGTATGGAAATGATATTGGATGATGAATACAAAGAATGGCTCATGGGTCTGAAATCAAAAATCAGGTCAATGCAGTTGAAAGCGGCCATCGCAGTCAACAGTGCGCTGATTGAATTTTATTGGGAATTGGGCCGAATGATTACAGAGAAACAATCCCAAACAAAATGGGGAGATAAGTTAATTGACCAAGTGGCAAGAGACTTAAAAACAGAGTTTCCGGACATGGCTGGCTTGTCAAATTCCAACCTTAAATACTGTAAACGGTTCTATACTTTCTATCAATCCTCAATGGGTCAACAGCCTGTTGACCAAATTCCTTGGGGACATAACATTTTGATTTTCAGCAAGTCACGCGACACAGATGAAGCAGGTTTTTACATCCAAAAAACCATTGAAAACGGTTGGAGCCGCGATGTGCTCGGCTTGCAACTCAAGAGTAATCTGTACGAACGGCAGGGCAAAGCCATCACCAATTTCAAAGACACGCTGCCCAATCCTATGTCAGACTTAGCCACGCAATTGCTCAAAGACCCGTACAATTTTGATTTTTTGGCCATGACCGAAAATTACAAAGAACGGGAATTGGAAAATGCCCTGATTGATAATGTAACCAAGTTTTTGCTCGAACTGGGTACAGGTTTTGCCTACGTGGGCAAGCAGGTGCCAATGCAGGTAGGGGATCAGGAATATTTTATTGATTTGTTGTTTTATCACCTCAAACTCAGGGCGTATGTAGTCATAGAACTGAAAGTAACCGACTTTATTCCCGAATACGCTGGCAAACTCAGTTTTTATCTGTCGGTAGCCAACGATATTTTACGCCATCCGACCGACAACCCAACGATAGGACTGTTGATTTGTAAAAACAAAAACAACGTGATTGCGGAATACTCCCTGAAAAACATCAATCAGCCCATTGGCGTCACAGAATATCAATTGACCCGCCTTTTTCCCGAAGAGTTCAAAAGCAGTTTGCCCACCATCGAAGAAATCGAAACCGAGCTTAAAAACAGTCAATAAAATGCCCGATTTAGTCCACGTCAGTTATGCCCAAACGGGGCAAATTTCCCGCACCAATCCACTGGAATGCGCGAATGCAGGAAAAAACGTATCAGGCCCGCGATGCCCGCTTCCTGCTGCTGAAAGCGCCGCCCGCCTCGGGCAAATCCTGGGCACTGATGTTTATTGCGTTGGACAAGCTGGTACATCAGGGCCTAAAAAAAGTGATCGTGGCCGTGCCCGAAAAATCCATTGGCGGGTCGTTTGGTACCACTCTGTTGACGGTTGACGGTTTCTTTGCCGATTGGGTCCCCAATCCCAACTACAACCTCTGAACGCCGGGGCTCGACGGCAGCAAAAGCAAGGTACAGGCGTTTAAAAACTTTCTGGCCAACGACGAAAAAATCTTGATTTGTACCCATGCTACGCTGCGGTTTGCCTTTGAAGAAGTGGAAGAAACGGCCTTCAACGACACTTTGGTAGCCATTGATGAATTTCACTACGTCTCCGCCGACGGTGACAGTCGTTTGGGTGAATTGCTGCGGAGCATTATGACCCATTCCAACGCGCACGTAGTAGCCATGACGGGTTCTTATTTCAGAGGAGACAGCGTGCCCGTACTCAACCCCGAAGATGAAGCGAAATTTACAAAGGTAACCTACAACTATTACGAGCAGCTCAACGGTTATACCTATCTGAAATCGCTGGGCATCGGGTATCATTTTTATCAGGGGAAATACATTACGGCCATTCTGGAAATACTGGATACCGACAAAAAGACCATTTTGCACATACCCAATGTCAACTCTGGCGAGTCCCAAAGACAAACATCGCGAAGTGGACACGATACTGGACGCCATCGGCGACATTAGCCACGTAGACGCCGAAACGGGCGTTATCCACGTTAGAAGACACTCCGACGGTAAGCTGCTCAAAGTGGCCGATCTGGTTAATGATAACCCCCGCGACCGCGAACGAATCGCCGCGTATCTGCTTGAGATGAAAGACGTGGATGATATGGACCTGATCATTGCCCTGGGCATGGCCAAAGAAGGGTTTGACTGGCCCTACTGCGAGCACGCCTCACGGTGGGTTATCGGGGTTCATTGACCGAAATCATACAGATTATCGGGCGCTGTACCCGCGACAGCGCCAACAAAACCCACGCCCAATTTACCAACCTCATTGCCCGACGCTGCTGACGATTTGGTAAAACTTTCGGTCAATAACATGCTAAAGGCCATCACCGCTTCTTTGCTGATGGACAGGTATTAGCTCCCAATTTTAAATTCAAAACCAAACTCTCCGAAGACGACAAAGCCGAACCGGGCGAGCTGAAAGTCAGAGGCTTCAAAATGCCGAGTTCCAAGCGCGTGAAAGACATTGTAGAATTTGAACGACCTGAAAGCCACGATTTTGCAGGACAATACGATGCTAAAAACCATGCCCGGCAATATTGACCCTGAGGTCATCAACAAAGTGCTGATTCCGAAAATCATCCAAATCAATACCCCGAATTGACCGAGGAAGAGGTAGAAGAAGTAAGGCAATATGTGGTGCTGGATTCGGCCGTGAAATACGGTGAAATAAAAGAGGTGGGCGACAAGCGTTTTATCCGAATGGCCGATAAGTTTATCAACATTGACGATTTGCACATTGACCTCATTGATCGTATCAATCCTTTCCAGAAAGCCTTGAGATATTATCAAAGTCGGTCACGACCAAAGTGTTGAAAGTAATTCAGGAAGTGATTGAAGCCACAAGAATACAGGTTTCGGACGAAGAAGCGGTGTTGTTGTGGCCCAAAATCAAGGAATTTAAAAATCAACTACGGCAAAGAACCGTCCATCAATGCCAACGACCCGCTGGAACGACGCATGGCCGAAGTGTTGATTTATCTGAATATAGAAATCAGGACTACGGTTGACGTTTAAGTGATAATCTACTAAATTAGTCAATTAAACTTCTGATCTATGACTGCCAAGGCTCACTCAGACATTCGCAGGAAGCTTAAGGTGCTTAATTATGCGAAGGAAATTAAGAACATTACGATAGCTTGCCGCTACTATGGCATTTCCAGGGAGACATTTTATAAATGGAAAAAGGCGTATGAAACTAAAGGTGAACAGGGATTAATTAATAGTAAACCATGTCCTGAAAATCCTAAGCTCAGAACCCAAAAGCGACAGAGGACATTATCATTCATTTGCGTACTACCTATCATTTAGGTCAAAAAAGGATTATGTGGTACCTGTTACGATATCATGACATTGAAATATCCGAAGGAGCTGTCTACTACGTTCTTAAAAGGAACGGGCTTAATAAACTGCCAAAACATGAGCGAAAACGCTCATTACCACCGTTTAAGCGCTATGAAAAGAAGGTGCCGGGGCATCGCATCCAAATCGATGTAAAGTTCCTTTCGTTTAAAGACCCAGCAGGTAAACTTAAAAAAATGTATCAATACACTGCTATTGATGATGCCACGCGAGCAAGAGCCTTAAAAATTTATCCCAAGCATAATCAGGAGTCAGCCATCGAATTTGTAAATGTATGTACGGGAACGATTCCATTCAGAATCCACACAATTCAAACTGATAACGGGCATGAATTTCAGGCTAAATTCCATTGGCATTGTGAAGACTTAGGAATGCAACATGTGTATATTAAGCCCAGAAGTCCGCATTTGAATGGCAAGGTAGAACGATCCCATTTTACTGATATACAGGAATTTTACCAATTAATTGACTATACAGATGATATAGATATTAATCAGCGGTTGGAGCAATGGGAGATTTTTTTACAATTGCCACCGACCTCACTCTGCTTTACAAGGACGGACTCCTTATGAAGTTTTACGCGAAAATTGATTCTTGTAACTCATTAAAATTATTTTTTTCGAATCCCTCCTCACCCTAAAGGGAGGGTTCGAAAAAAATAAGCATTTTTGTTTTGTCACCCCTAGTTATGATTGACACACTTACACTTTTTTGATTAATGGCCGCAAAGCGACCAGACTATAAAACCGTCCGTGGAGATAGTATCCTTGTGTATATCCTACCAGGCAGCGTTTTAAGATTCGGAGTGTTTGGGCATTGTACAGATTTTTATCACTTCCAAAAAATAATTGGGAAAGCCTGTAATTTCCCATTTTCGTACTATACGATACCGCTTGATAACTATGTTCATTAATTTTCAACAAATTAGTTGACAAAGAAAGCCAAAGTTCTTATCCTTGTCAAAGGATAAACGAGTTGAAAGCCCAACATCGTTTTCCAACGTTAATTGCCTGATAAACAGCTTAAAACCATTGGGTAACATTGCGTACAATAATATGTTGGGTGGCCCATTCAAGTCGTGCTTGCATTTCGGCGTTTCGGGCGACAGTTTGAACGCCCCGCGTGGGCAAGTTCGGGCTTCCATTTCCAGCTTTCGGCTGACAGACCAACCGCCATGACATGCAGCGTTTGGTTTGCAGGCCAGCATCTTGGTGACAGGGTAAACGCCCTAAAGTTCAGATTTTAGTTAGTTAGGCAGGTTGCGTCCAACAGGCCAATGCCACCACAGACAAGACTTAGCTTAAGTGAGACAGATAGCGCAGCTCGGCAAGTAATTTTCTTATTTATGGTTCGGATTGTGCGCGACACGAGAAGCGTCAAGGTAAAAATAGTTGTGTGTATACGTCTGATCAACTAAATTGCTCTCATCAATTTAATGAATGAAACAGTAAAATTATGGATTACATCAGAAAGCAAGTACAACAACGGATAGAATTTCTTCAATCTATGGGTGAGAAATCAGCATTGAAGATTCACTATCAAGCTCGATTTGAATATATTTTGGTTTATTTGGTGGGATATTTATGGAATAAAAATATTGATAAGCTTGATTATGAAGACAAAGAATATGTATTTCAAAACATTATCAAACCTACAATAGGTAGTATTGTATCAATCTGTCGAAAACTTGATATAGACAAAGAAATCTTTAAGAGTGGCAAATTAAATCAAGCTTTTGAGAAGTATCCGTCAGTTAGGAATGAGTTATTGGGGCATGGTTTTGTATATGAAGATGCTCCAGAGAAAGTACTCACAGCACTTCAGGAATTGTACGATTCTATTTCATACTCTAACTTACCTATACTTATTGAAAATGTAGATCTAATATTTGTAACTTCCTTTGATTCCAATATTTACAAAGGAATTTCATACAAAAGTGATGGCACTAATTACAGTCCTTGGAGTTGCCCCAAAAACATTCATGAATTCAAAACTAATAGTTTATATGGAAGTTATGGCTTAAATCAATATTTTAGATTATCTCCTTTCGTAGAAATGTCAGCCTTTGGCCGAGAAATATATTTTTTCAATAGCATTGACGAAAAACTAACAGGTAATGTAAAGTATAATAGACTACTTGAAACAGGAATACTATATAAGGAATGGGAAGAGTTTTGCGAATTAGATATAACAAATGACGGCATAAAAATTAAAAGTCATAACGGTACTATTCGCAATGTCTATGAGAATAACTACAAGAAATATATAGACATAGGTATTAAGAGGAGGCTCAAAGATTTTCTTCTTAAAAATAAATCTTCGGTTTGCGCCACAGTGTGGGGGCATGGTGGTGTCGGTAAAACCGCTACGATTCAAAGTCTATGCGAAGACTTAGCGAATGATGAGCGTAAGTTTTTTGACTACATTGTATTTCTGTCGGCAAAAGATAGAAAGTACGATTACTATACGGGTAACATTGAAGAAATAAGTGATAAAATTGCAACACTACCAGAGTTAATCAAAGGTATTAATAAAGTTTTATTTAATAACGATGATGATGACGACCCAAGTGCCATTGTTGATATTAAAGGCAAAAAACTACTTTTAGTGATTGATGATTTCGAGACCTTTCCTAAAGAAGAGAAAGACAAGATAGATTTATTTATCTCCGAACTCAATACAAATAATCATAAAGTAATTATCACAACGAGAGCTGCTAATATTAACATTGGCCAAGAGTTTCAGACCAATGAACTTACTGAAAATGAAACTACGAGGTTCCTACTGGAAGTCATTAAAAATGAGGAACTCGGTAATGAAATTACCATAAAACAGCAGTTGGAGACTACTGAAAAAAGTCATATGGTATTTGAGATAACAAGTGGCAGACCCTTGTTTATTTTTCAATTTGCTTTTATTCTGGGACAGAAAGGTTTTGCAGATGCAATTAATTATAAAATCAAGGAAGGTGACACAGCAATCAGTTTTTTATTTGGTCGTATTTATGAATACCTATCTCCAAAGGCGAAAGATCTTTTTGTGGTATTAAGTTTGCTGGACGATTTAAGTAACGTTATTGAAAAAGCGCAGTATATTCTTAATCTTGAGCATGAACCTGATATTTTCAATTCTGCCGTCAATGAATTAGTTAAATTAAAATTATAAAAAATTGATGAAGAACATAAGTTTTTTGAAATATACTCAAAAGAGATATTTCAAATAATGAGTGATTATTTTGAAAAGAGGCCAAGCACTATAAAGGCAATTGTGTAAGTAGGAGAAATCAAGTAAATAGAGATAAGACATTAGATGTTGAACATTCATTATTGCTTACAGCAAATGCTAACCGCTTGGCAAAAAATGAGATTGAAGTTATAGATAGTTATAAGCAGATTATCAATAGAACTACAAGCCCCTTAGAGGTAAAACTACCAGCTATACTAAATTTAGCTGCGTATTTAGTTGATCGAGGTAAAAAAGAATTAGCACTCAGGTATTTAGACGAGTACAGTTACCACTTTAATAAAAATAGTATAAAAGGCTCTAACGAAAAGATATATTATGCAACATTTACAAAAAATGTGGGCTACCTACTATTGGGCTAACGGTACAAGAGACCAAAAGGAAAAAGCTATAGAGAGTCTACTTACTTATGCTACATCAGGATTCAACTATGGAGAAAGATTTAGACTTGGAATTAGCAGGAATGTTGTTGCAATATAGATCAATCTTGATCATAGCTGATTGGCAAGATTTAAAAGAAAAAAGTAATACAACGAGATATCGTTTGCAGACTTCGGGCAAATTAGAGACAAACAAAAGCAAGTCTGTAAAGATATTCATGATAAGCAAGGTATTTTTTTATACAATAGTGTTGTCAGCAGAAAGCTCGACGAAGTATCCTCAGGAGCAAGGCAAAACGTTATTGCTGGTTTGTACAGTTTTCTGGAGGTATTAATCAGGTTAGACAAAATTGAATTAGCCCTAAAAGTATGCGAATTTGTATTATACTGTGCGCCCAAAAATTTCCACCAACAATTCAAGTTCAAGCAGGATTGGCTTAAAAATATTTTACATAAACGAACAAACAATTCGTACCGTCCCAGTGTAAATCAAAATCATACATCTGCTGGACAAGTTTCGGACTTAGGCGAAAAACTTAAAGATGCGATGAATAAGGACAGAAAATAAAATATTCGGTCTGCCAAATTTCGGGGACAGGAGGCAGGCCGCAAGTTCAATGTTCGCAGCCCAACCGGCCATGTGTGTAAAGGCTCCAACGTCGCCATCAACACATGGGGACGTTGGGTGAGTGTCCATAAAGTGTCTGCATTTCCGGGTTCCGGTCGACAGGTTGCAGGCCGCAGCGGTCAGGTTTTGGGTCTCCATTTCTGGGTTTCGGATGACAGGGTGAACGCCCCGACAAGTCAGATTTAGGGTTTACATTTCTGGGTTACTTGCGACAGGTTGAACGCCCCGATTGGGCAAGCTGAAAAGTGAGTTTGCCGCTTAGCGGAGTTGCGTGTGTCTGACAGCGCGTTTCTCAACAAGCAAATCCTATTAGGCTCGGTTTCAAGAGAAGTGTTCTAGGAAATACGGGATGAATTACGGGAAATTTCCCATTGATATAAGTTTTAGGAAATGAGATTTTTGGAGATAGCCATCCGCATTAACGAATGATTGTTCTACGATAAATATAGTTTTATGAAATCTTACTTGTATTTAATCCTGACTACTTTTCTATTTTTATTATCTAGGGGGAGTTTTGCTCAAACAAAGGTGATCTCAGTGGATACTGTCTCAGGCGTTCCGAGTGAGACATTACCTTTTGATCAAGCTTTTGTACTGAAGATACCAACAAAAGCCGCAAGGGTTACAGCCATAGCTTTCATGCCCCATGTTGGCCGGAAGACTTTTAAGGAATCGCTTGAACACCGAGACAATGATTTCGTAGTAACAATCCAGGACTACAACCGACAATAAATGATTACAAAATTGTCGAACTTGATTCTAAAGATTACAGGGTAAAAAAACTTGACGGAAAAAATCACATACTTATTGACTTCAAAAATCCTAATCTACTTGATCCAGGAAAGCAATATACGTTGTTTGGGTACAGGAAAGTGATCCTGTAGTTAGGCTTTTTGACCAGTACCGTGCTCAAAAAAAGGAGTAGCAGGGGCTTTCGCCAAAGCTCAAAATATATATAATCAGTTAGCTCAAGCTAATATAGATAATATAGGAGTTGACTTAGGATTCCCATCAAGTCTGAGTGCAACATTAAAAGGTCCAGGTAGTATTGATTCACACTACAATGATTCGTCTCTTGATTTTCCCACTAAGTATACAACTCTTGAGAGCAGAATAGATGCTTATAACAGAAATAACAGGATTAAGTACTGATAATCAGCTTAGAGGAAATGGATCTCTCAGAATAATTTTACAGGAATTTTCTCAAAAATCTAACAATTTTGACAGTGAAATTAAATCTTCTTACTTAAAGGATATTCGTCAATCTTCTCAAAGAGTCATTAGCTTGTTTTCAATGGATAACGTGACATATAAAAACATAATTTTAGGTTTACAGAATTTAGATTGTAACAAGTGTAAATTGACAGAGTCTGATTTGTATGATGAAAGGGCGGAAAACCTTAAAACTTCTTTGGCGGCAGTTGAGGAATTATACATAGTTTCAGAATCTTTAGTTAAAGGTCAACCTAATTTACAAAGTGCAGTCGACGGCCTAAAATCATTTAGAAACGAGTTACTTGACTTAATTACGGATTTCGCTGATATATCAGCAGCACGTAAAGCAATCAAGGATAATATTTTTGAGATCGGCCTTGGGCCAGTATTTGCTCTTGGTGGTAGCACATTTATATTTAGCTTCGAAACGAGAAATAAATTAAGTCTTGCACCAGATTTTGGCCTTGTCACTACCCGAATAGGAAATGATGGAAGTAATCCCTATGGCTTTGTTCCATATTTTGGCTTTCATGTAAATTTTCGTCCAATTAATCGAGACGTTCCATTTAAATCGTATAACCATAAGCCTTTTCATTATGGCTCACTATTTATAGGCTGGAGCTTAGTTTCAATAGATAATGGTCCTAAACAGTCTGCGGGGGCAGATTCAGTAGCCAGCTTTTTTTCCAAAGGAAAAGGAACTTTTATTAACTGGTTTAGGCATCCGCTTAGGCAATGCTGTTAGAATAACCGCTGGGGGAATGTGGTATTTTAAATACTTTCCAAATGAAATAGACCTCGCTAAAAATGCGATGGATCCTACTAAGACCAAGCATGATAGACGTAACCTGCAAGCGTGGCCGTTTGTGGGAATATCGCTTGATCTTAGCTTAAAAGATCTATTAAATGGTATTTCAGATGTTTTCACTGGAACGCCACGAGCCTTCCAGCCACCAACACAAATAATTACTTCTAATTAACCCAATAACATTCTGTCCAATGGCCACTACAAAAGAGGAATTAAAAAACCATCTCAACTCCGGACTGGATTCAATTCTTGCCACATTAAACGAATCCTTGAATAACATTCCTGATGGTGATGAGCAACCATTTAGGCTTACGTTAACAATGACTGGAACTGAGGCTGTAAGAGCGCAGGTGAGATTATGCCGGTGTAGAGGTGTAGGTGATAACAATTTTAAATGGCGACCCTGCGATCAGTGTAAATCCTAAATCGAATTTCAAACTGCTTCAAAGGTGCGATTGGTTTGCTAACCGCGCTGACAGCTTATATGTGATATAGCAAAGCAGGTTATGGCCGCTAAAGCAACCATCGCTGTATGTCAAGGTAAAATTGACTTTATGAAATGATTATTGCGCGTTGTTTATTCTGAGTCGCTCTGTGTGGGCCAGCTTTCCAGCGACAGGTTGCACGTCCCCGAAGTAAGGTTTGCAGCCCAACCGGCCATGTGTGTAAAGGCTCGTCCCTCACCATCAGCACATGGAGGAGTTGGGCGCATCGGCCAAAATGGGCTTGCGGGGCGGGTTTCGTTCGACAGGATGCTGTTGGTTAGGATAACTCAATACGATCAGTAACAGGTTAATCGTCCCCAACAAGCCAAGTTTAGGGTTAGTGGGTTATGCTAAACGATTATACTGAAATTAGAACGAAGCAATAAGTAAATGTGCGAATTAGTAATTGAGTGATTTAGTGAATAAATTCTTGATAATCAAAAAGTTATAAACTAACATGATCTCGTTTAATTTTGCACAATTACTTAAGTAAAAACACTATAATTTTTGTTTTAAACACTTACTGTAATCATCATGGAAAATAATTACAAGGTTGACTTATCAGACTTCTCTAAAGATGTAACAGAGATATTTAACGGTCCCTATACCGACAATACAAAATATGACATGATATGTATGTTACTGTGTAGCAGATTACAAGCATCTGTAGTTTCAATATTGATTTATGGTAGTAAAGAAGATAAACTAATATGCAGTGGAAACTATTTTAATACAAATAAAGTAAGTCTTAACACAAACGATAGTAAAACCAAAAACAGTTGCAAAAAATATTAGTGTTTTTGATTATTTAAAGTCAACAAAAAAGGAGCTTTCACCAGATTTTAAAGTTTATGCAAATTCATTATTTAATCGTATATGTGAAAATGACGTTGATAAATTAATGTTCGATAATATCAGTTCCAACTGGAGAGAATATCAGACTACATATCAATCACATAAAAAATATCCAGAGTTTGAGAAACATTCTATAGACGGATTTACTCTCACTGGTCAGTATTATAGAAAATTACTTGAATTTGGTTCAACATTAACGGATGAAATTGTTCTTGAAAGTTTAAAACAATATCGACGATTCAAGGTTAAACTGCATCTATTTACTTAAGGAAAAACTATCGGTGAGTATAGACAAATCAGCTTTTTATTTAGCCTTACCTCTATATGCGACAGAAAGGTATTTTGGTGTATTACGTTTTATATTTTCAGCTAAACCAGATTTTGTAATTTCTAGTGATGAAAAATATAGGTTAGAAAAATCATTTCAAGAGAGATTAAATTTTATATCTCAAGTGGTTTCATTACACATGGAAACGAACTATTATTTAGAAGGTTAAAAAAATTAAATTTGTTTGACATTAATGTAAACAATCATGATAATGTATGTGAAATAATGAGTAATGTTCTGAACTGCAATGGCGTATTCATGAGGTTATACAATGAGGATAAAAAAAATTGACATTAAAGGTTACACAAAAACTTTAGAACATTATTATAAATTCGCAAAACACAAAGTGATCCCAAGCCTGAGAATAATGAATTTAGTGAGGCTATAGTAAAGGCTCTTAGTGATAAAAAACAAAAAATTGAAGCTATTCATTTCTGTCCTAAAAATACAAAAAACCTTAGCTCCACTATAAGTAAATTTTATTTTGACATTGAGAAAAATTTAAAAGAAACACAAGAAGATATTTTATTGCCTGATTTTACAGATAATTACTTAAAACAGCTTGAAAAAAACGCAATGATATATGTTGTAGTTGTGCCAATACCTTTTGTAGAAAAAGATTCGTTTATCATATTTACTAACACAAAGAATAGAGATTTCACATTTGCAGATATCGAAATGATATTGTTATCTGTAAAAAGAATCGGTTTGGAATTAAAACATTTTGAAGATGAGAAAAAGATAAAAGAGCAGGAGCATGCTTTCGCTCTGGCTGAAGGTATGCGCACAGTAGTACATCAAGTTGGAGCACCTTTAGCAGCAATTCATAATCAACTAGATAATTTAGCAAAAGGTAGAATACCGCAAGAACTTATAAGTAAAAGATCAGTTGCGATAGGGCATCAAATTGCGTATTCAAAACGTCAGTTAACAAGTTTCCAAAGAATACTAGAACTTGATGTAAAGCCAATCATTCCTGTTATTGCGCCAATTGAAAATTTTACATCGTATTTAATTTATAAGAGCATGGCATTTCGAGCTATGGCAGAGTCAAAAGGGATACATATTCGCGTCAAAAATAACGTTTCTAATGAGAAATTCGACAATTTTTATACTGACGAGAAATTATTAGATGAAGTTTTAACATGTCTTTTAGATAATGCTGTGAAATATTCTTTTAAATCAACTGATTTAGCAAGAAATAAGATCAAATTTGATCCTTCGTATTATGGAAGTGACGGAAACATATTAATCGATCCGAATAATAATTTTTCTGAACTCACTTTTTCAGTTACAAATTGGGGGTGTCAAATTTTAGAAGATGAAAAGACAAAAATATTTCAGCGTCATTTTAGAGGAAGCTATGCGAACGAATTTTCTCCATTAGGTTCTGGTTTAGGATTATATTTAGTAAAAAAAATAGTTGAAGCGTTAAATGGTAAAATTGAAGTATTAACAGAAAAAAATAAAGCTACTTTTTTTGTAAAATTTAAAAAGTAGTTTTATTTTTTCACAAAACTAATTTCACATGAAAGTACTTCTTATAGACGAGGAAATTTGGCTGGCTGATGCTATCTTTGATAGATTGGTTTATGAACACGGAGAAGGTAGTTACGATTATGCAGACAACGGAGCAGACGGTTTGGCTAAGTTGCGTACGACTAAATTTGACGTAGTCATACTAGACATGATGTTACCACTGGGAGGTGATCTGAAGCTTCCTAATAACGAACCTGACCTAATGTATGGCGTTTTTATTTTGAGACTAATAAGGCAATTGTTTGACAATAATACATTACCGATAATCTGTTACACAGTTATTGAAAGTCCTAAAGTTCAAAAACAGATAGACTCTTATAAGGCTACTTATGTTTGTAAGCTAACGGAGACAAGTTTTGATGACTTGTTCAAATCTATCAATGCAGTTTTGATTTAAGAAAAAAGCTTTTTATATGTTACACACTACTTTGGTAATTTTAGAATTTACGGTTGTACCACTTATAGTTCCGTTTATTTTATTTTTAAATAAAATAAATGAGAGAAGTAGAACGCCAATTCCAATATTATACGATGAGTTTTCTTTTGAATTGTTAGCTACAGATTCTTCCTTAATTATTGCCTTCGCTATTAGAGTGTATGCAGATAGTAGTTCATATAATGGTAGAGCAATTGATATCATGTTACTTACATTCTTAATGGCAATTTTTTATATTGTTTGCTGTTTGATTGCAAAGACTTTCTCTACAGATAAACATAAATTTAGAGTAAAAAGTAGTGATAGCATAAGTGGCACTGCTACGGTAACGATACCTCAAAAGAATATTACCAGTTTTGTTAGGTTAGTTGCATTTGGTCATTTGCTTTTCGCTTTGTACTTGATTTTAATTACTGTGTTTTGGTACGATCATCATTAAACAAAATTTTTTATGAACACTTTACTTATTATAACGACTGTAACAGTGTTGTGTGGAATTGTTTTTTATGTTTTTAAGAAGCTAATAGAGAAGTTTAGCAGAGCATATGAAAACAATTACACAGAAACAATTTCAGAATATAATCATCTTAAAGAAAATGAACGATACGGACGTGATGGTTCACAAAGTGACATGGATAACATAATTAACAACTATCTTAATATCGTAAAAACTGTAGACTCTAACAACCCTATTTTAATTAATACATACGTTTCTCTGTCTCAAGCCTATGAGAAACAGGGTAAAAATCAAGAAGCGTTAAATGCAATTAATCAAGCTATAAATGTTTTGGAAAAGATAAACAAAAATAATATATACACTATGCAAGCTAACATATATAAAGCACAATTCTTACATAGAATAAGTAAGAAAGAAGAGGCTCTACAGGTTTGGAAATATCTACTTGAAATATTTCCAAATGATAAAGATAGATTATTAAAGAAAATATCAGGTGACGGTTTATCAATTAATTAAGGCCTTTAAAGATTCAGAAATTAGTAATTTGATTGTTATTATCTTTCCGCTCGGCATGATAAAGCTCTGGTTGATAAGCCCCCGTTGTTCGGGATGTTCTGAAAGACAACCCCGAACTAAAAACAAATAGAGTGTTTGCAACACGGTAAGTACCAATATAACAGCTTTAAATCTTTCTAACCTGAGCGATACTTCGACATTTTTGCTTGGCGAACGTCGCCCGGTAATCACTCAAATTTCACATGGGGTCGTTGGGTGTTTGCCAATAAAGTGCTTGCGGGGCAGCGTCCCAGCGACAGATTGCAGGCCGCAGAGGTCAGGCTTTTTGCTCGTTCGGCGGGTTTCGGTTGACAGCTTGAACGCCCCGGTTAGGCAGGTTTTGGCTTGCAGGGCAGGTTCTTGGCGACAAGGGAAACGACTTGAATGTTTAGTTTTTCATAGATTCTCTACAAGGTTGCGTAGAACGGCAACCTTTTTACTTTTATAAACAAACGCTGGACATAAGTATGAATTTTACTGTTCTTTCAGAGGGGCATAGTTGTAGTTGCCACGCTAAGGCTACCGAAAATTGTACAGACACATTCGCCCGAAAAGTTGGCGATACAAAGGACTTAAAAAGCCGTGATTTCTTTCCAGCCCGATAAAAGTTTGGACACAAAGCTAAGGGAATCTCTTAACTTGTAGTCCAATGAGCAAACACCGCAGACATTGGAGCGAAAGCGACAAAAAAGCCATCCTCCAGTATTATCAAGAACACGGAGTCACCTCTGCTTCCCGTCAATTTGAGGTTTCGACCTCTATGATTTACCGATGGGCCTGTGACTCCTCTTCAGCCTCAGTAAAAGAGGTTGAGACCTCTATTTCAAGCAAAGAGTATCATCGTCTTTTACGGGAGAATCAAGCACTTAAAGAACTGGTAGCCGAGAAAGAACTTGAAATTCGTATAAAAGATGCCCTGTTAAAAAAAACTTCCCCACTCAACAAGAGCGGTTGATAGTAGCACAGGAATTCATTGAAACTCACTTTCCTAAGAATAAAGTGTTGGCCCTATGCTATATTGCTCGAAGCAGTTATTACTACCGGCCTTCTGAAGGAAAACAGGGTTGTAAGCCTTATGCAAAAGCAGTTGATAAGAATGGGGAAATTGTTGCTAATGAGATTATTATTGAATATATTCATCAGCTTTTCGATCACCCATTTGTTGATTACGGTTATTACAAAACCTACATCTACTTGCGAAGAAAGAAGCAGTTGAAAATCAGTAAACATTTGGTTTATAGGCTCATGAAAAGCCATCAATTACTCAGGAGTCAATATGTTAACACCTCGAAAAAGTCTAAACGCAACTGGTCGGACCGCCGATGCGGTCAAAGATTTGTTACCACAGGTGGAAGCCGCCTTCTGCTACCTTGAATTTGACCGCGGCGGCGGACCGCATTAAATTTGTATGGGTTGCAGGACAAAACAGAAATATGCAGGTTTTGACCGTTCTAGATGTTTATTCACGTTGGAATATCAGCCATCACATTAGCTATTCCATTAAATATCAAGATGTTATTGACCTATTCGAAAGAATATTTGTACACATGATAATTCCTGAAAAAATGTATGTACGATGTGATAACGGGGCACACCGCGGCGGCGGACCGCTTCATTGCGGAAATGGTCCAAAAGTATTTCAAAGACAAACAGGTTGTTCAGGAATTTACAAAACCTGCCACACCTCAGCAGAACAGCCATATTGAATCGTATCATTCCATTATGGAAAGCGCTGTCTGTCAGAAGTTTGAGTTTAGTAATATAAGCAATGCAAAAGAAATAATGAATCAATTCCGTGATTTCTATAATCGCTTCGGCGCTCCGATTTGAAAGAATTCATAGCGGAATCAATTTTCTGAGTCCTGCCGAGTTCCTACTTCAAAAAGGAATCGACATGAAAAACAATCCCATTAACCGAGTTCCCATTCTCTAAAATAAGGGACGGTTTTTTGTCCAGTTTTTATCGGTCAGCACAACCTGAGGTTACCTGAAGAAATGAGCAGGTTAGGTAACCTTCCTTTTTAGTGTTCTGGAAAATCTTATGATACCTATAGGTTACCTTATGATACGTATAGGTTACCTTAGGTTTCGGATGGCAGGTAACCAATAGGTAACCTGGATCAACCTACCTTTTTTTCGAACCCCTGCGTTCTGTTTTTCGGGAGTCGCCATCACGTTTTCATACTTACGTATCCTTGCGGTATCATTACGTTTCATTACAGTATCATTACATTGGAAAGTAGCTGCTGAAACAGGAGTGCTTTCCGACCCAGCCGGATTTTTTAGGACAACACACACTGTTTTTAGAGTACATAAAAACGCGGGTTTATTCAAACTTTTTCTGCTTTACCCAGCAACTCCTGAAAATTGTCAATAATCAGCCGTTTCCGTCAATAAAACTTGTATAGTGATCAAAGTATAATTAATTTTAAAAATCGTTGATTAAACCTATACAAATGCTGATCGGTTACGCCAGAGTCTCCACCAAAGACCAAAATTTAGAATTACAATGGGATGCCCTCACCAAAGCGGGCTGCGAAATGATCTTTCAGGAAAAAGCCTCGGGCATCAAAGCCGACCGACCTGAGTTGGAAAAGATGATGAGTCAACTTCGGAAAGGAGATGTGATTTGTATTTACAAGCTCGACAGGTTGGGTCGCTCCCTGAAAAATCTGCTGGAGCTGGTGGCTGAATTTGAAAAACGGGGAGTGGGTCTGCGCAGCCTGACCGACTCCATTGATACCACTACGCCTCAGGGGCGATTGGTGCTCAATATTTTTGCATCATTGGCCGAGTTTGAAAGAGACCTGATTCGGGAGCGAACCAAGGCGGGATTGGAAGCTGCCCGCGCCCGGGGGCGAAAGGGCGGACGACGCAGCGGGCTATCGGCCGAAGCGCAGAAAAAAGCGATGTTGGCCGAAATGTATTACAAAGAGGAAAAATTAGGCGTGGATGAAATTGCCAAAACGGTGGGCATTTCCAAAATGACGCTGTACAAATATCTGCGACTGCGGGGCGTAAAAATCAGTGCGTATCAGAAAGGAGAAGTAAGCAAATAAGTTGACAGTCCCAATAAATCTACAATCTTATTCTATTGCCGCTTAGTTTCAGTGCCACATAATGTGGCATTGGAAGGATACAAAAAATCCCTGTTCGGCGATTTTCTTTCGAATGTTCGGGAACAAGGATTCTGAGACTTTTCTTCTTTATTATTTTCTTTCATTTTC
This sequence comes from Runella rosea, assembly GCF_003325355.1. Lineage (GTDB taxonomy): Bacteria > Bacteroidota > Bacteroidia > Cytophagales > Spirosomataceae > Runella > Runella rosea. The sequence goes on along the minus strand of NZ_CP030851.1, from coordinate 38,130 downwards.
ATGTTTGAAAATCCTATTGAAGAAGAAGTGAAATAAAAGTAGAGGATATTTGTGATTATTCCTAATTAAAATATAATTAAAACGGGTTAAAATATTCTTAAAACGTGGTATTCTGCCTTGTTATTAATTTTGAATCTGCATTTAAAATGGATAAGGTCTATACATTGATTGATAGACCTGTTGAATAGCCATTCCATACTGATTTTCCCCTCTTTTTTAAGGTAAAATCAGTATGGAATCAGACAGGTATCAAACCCGCGTTTTGCATTTAAAATGGATAAGGTCTATACATTGATTGATAGACCTGTTGAATAGCCATTCCATACTGATTTTCCCCTCTTTTTTAAGGTAAAATCAGTATGGAATCAGACAGGTATCAAACCCGCGTTTTCTTGTACTGTCTCGTCCTGATGTATCGTCCTGAAATGTTTACCGGTTTCTTCTCAGTCCGAATTCGGTTCTGGTTTCTTTCTTCGGTTTAGCCGAATTGTATTATTTATAGTGCCCTGAAAAATAGATATGGCAGCGGTGGAAGCATTACTGCGGCAACAGTTGATCTCCGATGTAATGTAACGTAATGATACGTAATGTAACATGGATGTAACGTAAGGAAACGTAATGATACGTAAGGTAACGTAATACTGACGAGGAAAACAGGAGGCAGAAAAAGGTATGTTAATGTAGGTTACCTGCCATCCGAAACCTTAGGTAACCTATACGTATCCTAAGGTAACCTGTAGGTATCATAAGATTTACCAGTACACTGAAAAATCAGGTTACCTAACTGATCCGGTTCTTCAGGCAACCTCAGGTTACCTTGGTAACCTTTAGGTAACCCAGTGGTAACCTATGGTTACCTGAAATTGAGGTAGAAAAGGTTACCAGACTATACGTTTAGGTTACCTTTCGAAAGGTAACCTAGAAGGAATGACATTCCTCAGAGTATTTGTGGCCTTTTACAAATGACCGTTTATAAAACGCCATTAAAGGGTGTTGCACTTTTTTTAGTAAAAAATATCCCGAAAATCCACTACAAGTAGGTATTTTTTTGGTACAATCCACTTAATATATTTGTTTCTTAAAAAACAGGGATAAAAATTGGTTTTGACAACCAAAGTATTTAGAATAGCAGACAATAAACTACTCTAAAACCTCAGGTTTGAAACCTCACCTTGAAAAGTGCTCACAACCTAAAAAGTTCATCGGTTTTTTTGTAGTAAAAATATCGTTGGTAACTAACCGTTTTTTTTAATTTGACCACTGAATGATTCGCGTACTTATTGCCGACGATCACGTCATCGTAGCTGAAAGTCTCGGTATCCTGATTGATACGATAGACAATATAACTACCGTTGGTATGGTTAAAAACGGATGGGAGGTGCTTTCTTTTTTAGAAAAAAACGAGGTAGATGTTGTGTTGACCGACCTTCACATGCCATTGATGAACGGTATTGAAACCACCATTCGGGTGCGCGAGAAGCAGTTGAATACACAGATTTTGCTACTTACCATGTCGGAAGAAGTAGCAGTCATCAAAGAAGCGCTTGTGGCGGGCGTGGATGGCTATATCATGAAAAGTGCCGAACGCAAAGAACTTGAGCGAGCTATCAGGACCGTAGCCAGCGGTCAAAAGTACTTTAGCGAAGCGGTGGTCATGCGCTTGGCACAAGTACCCAACTTAAATACCACCAATGGAAAGGATAATCCAAGTGAACACGTATCACTTACACCTAGAGAGATAGAAGTGATGCGCCTGATCATCCAAGATATGAGCAACAATGAGATAGCGGCTAAGATTTTTATTAACCCTACCACAGTAGAAACGCACCGCCGCAACCTCATGAAAAAAATAGGTGCCAACTCAGCCATCGGTATTATGCGCTGGGCTATTAAAAATGGATTTGAGAAATAAATTGTATCAACTTTAACCCTAAAGCAAAACTTATGACCACCACTGAAATGAAAGCCTACTTAGATCAAAATCAACAAGATTTAGGCTCTTACGTTGCTATCTATGGCCGCGTTATTGAAGTCACAAATACCGAGATTAAAGTCCTTTGTGTAGGAGAACAAGGCACTATTACCATTTCTAGAGCTGACATTAAGAACAGATTTGCTCCTATAAGTACCTCGGTAGAACAGTTGTTTCTTATAGAAACTAACAAAGTGGAGGAATCTACAGAACAAAGTAGGGTAAGTTGCAGCAGAAAATTATCAAAGGTAGAAACTGATGGATCAGAAATAGTCTTCAAAGATGTCATTTTCAAACAATCATGATAATTTCAGTGCCTTTGTCTGTTTTACTTATAAAAGTGATATCGGCACTGATTGATTTGGCTCGTTCTTTGATATTCTGTATTCCTACCCCATTGCTCGTATGATCAATGTCAAAACCACGGCCATTATCTTTTACAGTTACCTTAAATCGTTCGTTCATTTTTATTAAACTGATTTTAACGAACGTTGCATCCGCATGTTTCAGGATATTGCCAAGTATTTCCATTAAAATATTGTACACCTCAAACGCCACTTTTTTATCCAATTCTATCCCGTCGTTTTGGATGTGAATCAATATTTTTCCGCTATTATTAATATCGCTGACAAGTTTGGAAAGAGCACCTATCAAACCCTCCCGTTCCAGCTCAGTAGGCAGTAGATTGTGGGAAATAAACCTAACGTCAGAGTACACATTTTTGAGAGATTCCACGATACTTTCATAGTTTCTCTGCTCTTTCGGCGGAAGATTATGTTTGTTGATAGCCTCCAAACGCCACTTTACGCTGGTTAGTGTAGCGCCCAAATTGTCATGGAGTTCCGATGCAAATCGCTTACGCTCAATTTTTTGTCCGTTGAAGATTGCATCTTCAATCTCCGCATTTTTCTTAATCAGTTCCTGATTAGCTATTGAAAGTTCATGAGTACGTTCCAATACCTTTTTTTCCAAGGAAACATTCAGATCTTTGATTTCATCCCGTTGGAAAACAATAAGCCTGTTTTGTTTCTTAATTTTATTGATTACGATAAGCAGTGCCAAAACAAATATGATAAAAGTTATTACTCCTGCCTTCAAAATAAAATTTACTTTCTTTTCAAGGGTAAGTTCTTTTTTTTGCAATTGATTGATTTCCAGATGTTTTTTATTTTCATAATCAAGCTTTAAAGCATTAATCATACGTGTTTTTTCATCTTGATTTTTCAGGTTTTGATAATATATCTTTTTCTCAAAATGGGTAAGTGCTTCAGCGTTTCGGCTCAGCTTTTTATAGGATAAGTAAAGTATATCATGGGCTTGCATCAACAACTCCGAATAGGTATTTTCGGAGGCAATTTCAATAGACTTGTTGGCATATTGTATTGATTTTATTGTTTTATTCAGAGCCAGATTTGTTTCGGCAAGGCGCACATAATTGTTTGCGATCATGTACTTGCTGCGATTGAGTTGGATGAACATTTTATTCGATCTTAATAAATATTCTTCAGCCTTAGGATAGTTAGATTGCAGGTAAAAAAGAGTGCCTAAATTTTCCAAAACATTAGCTTTACCAGTCAACAGGTCAATTTTTTCGAATACACTCAATGCCTCCCTATAATACTCTAATGCAGGAGTGAATTTTTTTTGTGCAGCATAATCTTGTGCTATATTGTTACAACACCAACCAAGCAGCTCTTGATTATTAACAAGTTTTGATAATTTGATAGCACGTTGATAGTGAATCGTAGAAACACGAAGCTGCTCCAGTAGAGAATAACAGTTGCCCAGCTCATAATTACATCTGGCAAGTTGGGCATTATCTTTTCTCTGCTCGGCTATCCGGAGCGCTTGAAAATACAGTTGGGTGGCTTCATAAAAATTGCCATTAAGCTTTGCAATGGCTCCATTCAACAAATGTTCCAAATAAAGGCCATTGGGCCAATTGGTTTTTTGATTTAACGCGCTGATTTCTTTTGATATACGTTTCAAAGAATCGGTACGAGCCAGAGGAAAATAATAGTCCATTGCCAACCCATAATAGCTTTTTGTTAAGGCGGTGTCGGTTTTAGCCTTCTGTAGCTCTGATTTCAAGTCAGTAAGGCTTTTTCTCTGCGCCAGTCCTTTATGAAAGAAAAGAAATGTAGTCAGTACCACGATTCCTACAGTGCTCAAACCGAAACAACTATATATCCATTTAGATAAACGCATAAAACGAATGACAACACGTGATGTAACCACCAAAGAACTATCTCTTATTTTTAAGTTTAAAGATAAGGATTCAGGGAATATAAAGCTTATTTTTAGCGAAAATTCAAATTTATTTTATGTTGAACATGACAATCTTAAAATATTAGAAGAACTGGATGTACCACTTGAACAAGAGGGAAATCAATTTAAAAATCGCTTCAAAGTTGAATTTAAAGAAACGGAAGTAGTGAAAATCACGAAAAGCGCCCCAAATCCATCTATGACGTTTGAAGATGAAAAACCCCCAACAATAAGTGTTTTAGAGAAAAGCCAGCTTAAAGAGGTGATAAAACTTTATAAGTTACTGTTTACAAATTTAGGAAAAACGTCGGTGAAGAGACGAAATGGCACTAAGATTACATTCCTTGATAAGCCCGAGACTGACAAAGGTGACTGTACACTAAGAGCGGATGAAATTCAAAAATCTTTAAAAAAAAATAACATTAATTGTAAAAAAATATTTGTAATAGGACAGCATTTAAAGACCAGAAGCTTAGTGCAAGATACAAAAGGATTTCAGAATCATGTTGGGGTAATGATTACGGTCAGAAATGGTATTCGAGAAAAAATGTTTGTTCTTGATCCATTCTTTGATAGTAACAATTACGTAACGCTGACGCAGTGGCTTGATATACTTACAACCGGGCAAGACTCGACAATCAATGCCATCAGCATTGTTTCGGGACATATAATAAATTTAAAAGGCAGCTATATAGTCAATGATATTCAAAGTAAACTTGACCAAGGGACGTTTTCTACTACTGAAGCATTAAAAATTATGGCCGACCTTATGGCAAAAACAGGGTTTAATTAAAATTCCATTTGCGTATTATGCTACTTTCTCCCGGTAATGTAAGTTTTTATCTATATGAAAAAGGATTGATTGATACCTTTGAAGGAAAAAACTACCCCGAAAAGTAAAACAACTCCGCGATTCCAGGAATTATACCCTATTTTACGATTCTTTTTTTCTCAAACAGCTGAAATACAACGGATCAAGATAAGGTATATTTTCACAATGAGGTGCTGTTTCTGGAGGATGTCTTTTCTTATCACAACTTCGGCAGTATCTGCGACTCTATTCCCAAGTTTTATGCCTATGACGCTACTAATCAAATTATTATTACTGAATACAAAGCCAATTCTATCTCCTTCAAAAATTTGATTGGTAAATCGCACTTAAGTGTCTTGTTTTCAGAAGTGGGATTCTTACTAACTGTCCTTCATCAACTACCAATGTCGGAAAGAACTAAGTATAGTTCTTTTGTTCCTTGGTTTTTTACAGAAAAGGATAAATTTAGGACTGAACTGCTACTGAAAGACCTGAATCAAACGCCTATATTGGATGATTTTGATGATTTCAACTTCTTTGAAATCATCAGATCATGCGAGCATATCTGGCAGAACAACTGCTACGTACACGGGGATTTGAAGTTGGACAATATATTATTCCAAAGAACTTCAAAAAAAATATACCTAACCGATTGGGAAACGTTTGGTATGGGAGATGCACTTTGGGACTTATCCTTCTTACTGTCGCAACTAATTACTAGCTACGTTATTGAAAATAAACTAATTCTTTTAGGACGATTTATTCCACTTGATTCTTTTCTGGATAATGGGCTACTCCTACGAGATGTCCGAAGCCTGCTCAAGTCCTACGATTTGTCGGAGTCTCAATTTGTCAAATTAAACTTATTTACAGCAGTAAATATCATCATATATGTGCTCGAAACAATTAAATACAAGAATTTAGGCTTGAAAAGCAAAGAGCTTGTAGGTCTGGCTAAACGCATGATTTCTGAGCCACATACATATATCTCCATCATCAAATGAAGCCTGCTATAGAAAAAATAGTTTATACGTTACAAGAAGAGCTTAAGCACAAGCGAACGTTATTTATAAACCATTACGCTGATTATTTTATAAAGACACATCCTGTGGAGGAAATAAAAGACTTTATATATAAGCGTTTTATTTGCAAAACGAGACATCATATTTGAGTTATAAACAAACTTATGTTGATAACTTTATCTCTTCGCTCCGTAAATCAAATCTATCTCGTAATAAACTTCACCGTAACTGGTTCATAGAACACGTCAATCACGATGGAAGTATCATAGCTAAGCGGAAACATCAAAGGTTAGACGTACTCCCAGGAAGCTATCTAATCATGTCTTCTCATACTAATTATCCATTTCTTAATGCTTCTGTTGCTCTCTATCAGAGCAGAGAGTTTTTAGACGAAAAAGACATTTTTTACCACGTTTTCGGTGAATATTTAGATGAACGCTTTTATGAAGCGATGGTCAGGTTCTATTTCAATCTGTCCCCTAAAGGAACTATCGAAATAGTTTATATTCTAACCAAAGAACTCAATAAACTTAAAATTCCCTTTCATTTCAAATGCTTAAAAGACTCATCAATATATCAAAGGCCTGACACAGGTGTCCTATATCTGGATAAAAGATACTTCCATGATTTCAGCCCATTGTTAGTAAATATATATGAGAGATTGAAGCCATATATCCGTCAATCCATACCACTATTCACTCTTCCACTTCGTGCCGGAATCGGATTTGCCGAAAATCCCCCAACCCCAATGAAAGTTTTGGTACTTGCCGCTGTCGATTGATCGCCGAAGGGATTTGGGAAGCTTACCAAAACCAACTCCCTGATGAAGAATGGTCGGAATATGTCATCAGGCATATTGAAAAACAAGGGTATCAACTCGACAAGTTCTACTTAAATCCCCACTCAAGATCTCACTATTATTTTGAGTAATTGATTTTTTGACACCTGAAAACATGCATTTTGAGTGCCATCTACTGCCTTTCCGGTAGATAAAATCATAGAAAGTCAGTATTGTACCCCATCGCTGCCTGTAGGACATTTGTATCAACAATTTAATGTCCCATCAAGCGGTTGCAATGACACCTCCTATTAAAATTTTCCTAGCCGATGCTAATTTTCTCTTTATTGAAGGGCTCTCAGTAATGCTCTCTACAATCGCAGATTTTGAGCTAGCGGGTATGACACGCAATGCCTCTGAAACACTTCATCAAGTACAACAAGTCCAAAACGACATCATATTGGTTGATGCCAACTTTTTCTTTCAAGGGCATTGCACGTTCGGCCAACACCTGCGAGAAGTGCACAGAGGTAAAATCCTGGTGCTACATGATGCAATATCTGTAAGTTGCCTAAAAAAAATTACCTCATTAGCCGATGGTTTTTTATCAAAAACTGCCTCACGCCACCAACTGTGTGATAGTATCCTTGCAGTAGTTGAGGGGCGCTTCATTAAGCAAATTAAGGGCTCCCTTTTCGCATCTTTGAATAGTACTTTTCAGCAAGAATTGGTAAGTCGATACGAGCTCACACCCCGTGAAGTAGAAGTAATAAGACTCATTGCATTGGAGTTCTTATCGGTAGAAATTGCTCAAAAATTGTGCGTGAGTGAACATACGGTAGATACCTATCGCAAAAACATTACAAAAAAACTCAATGTCCGCAATGTAGCGGGCATCGTAAATTTTGCCCATCGCTGGCAGCTTGTTTGAAATCTATTACAGAATATTGAACTTTTATCCCCCATGTCAACTCATAAAATCCCTAAACATGAAGAGGTAGCTTATCTCCGCGGAGACCGTAACTACACTTTTTTTCACTTGAGCAATGGTCGAAAGTTAATTTTTTCCAGAACGCTTCGTCTTTACGAATTTCACCACAACTTGTTGTATTTTATCCGGGTAAATAAATCGTATCTACTCAATCCTACTTATATGCGTAGCATTGAGCAATTAGGCAACAAAATTATCATCCAAATGCAGGATGGAGTGCAAGTACGTGTGAGTAGAAAAAAATATAAAATAATCAAGATCTGGCTAAACCAATTTAACAATGTCTTAGGAGGAACTACGACGTCTAAAATCATCTAGAAAAAAGGGTTAAATGCGATATTAGATACGGGAAATTTCCCGTAACCCATTACTTATTTTTTGATCACCTTTGCAAAGCCTGAAATACATAAGTATTTTAAATTATTAGTTTAACAAAAAATCTCATTTAAGTTAAAACAGGATAATTGTATCTCTAAAATTAATTCTTATTAAAAAATACAAAACTATTAGTCATTCTTTTTAACGTGTATTTTAAGGGTATTTACAAAGTACGACTCTTATCTATAATGGATTTTTTATTCAATAAAACACCGTATTTTCAAAAAAATTACCAAAATAAATATGGATTTTTTTATCGGGGTTGTATTTATGGCAACTTTAATTGGCCTTGTAAACTTCTGGCATCACCAACGTTATATCTATATTTACTATAGTGGATACATTTTTTCTACTACTTTTTATGCCTTTTTTCACAGTGAACTAGGTCAATATATTCACGGATTATTTTTGCATACTTATAAAGATTTAGGGATTTTATTTTCTTTAAATTTAGGTTTATTATTTTTTACATTATTTATTATACAATACCTAAACATAGATGACACTTCTCCTAAATGGTGGTTAAAACTAAATCCTATATGGTTAAATTTATTTTTTAATATCGCATTTTTATTTATAAACTTCTCAGGCAATATTAATCAAAAAAACTCCAATATTTGGGCATCTCAAATGGGGTACTTGACTGGGCTTGGATATTTTATTTTATGGATATGTTATATCAAAGAGATCCTTCAGCATAATCCTCAAAAAAGTTGGGTTTATTTATTAAGTATATTTATCATTTTAACAACTTTCTTCACTAAAGAATTACTTACAGAAACAAAGGTAGTAAGCGGACTCCTCTCTGCCAGCTCTGTGTTCAAATTCGCATTAATTACCAATATTTTCATTACAACTATTGGCCTGATTTACAGGACTAAAATAGACCTAGAAGCCCTAAAGTATCTTCAACCAATTACCGAAAATCAGCCTGCGAATTTTTACTGGACTCAACAACAAAACCGGAAGGTTAAATCAACTACAATAGGCCTGCAAAATGAGTTACAGTTACAACGCGAAAGGCTCGCCCGCGATTTGCACGATGGAATTGGCTCCCAATTGACTCACATAATTACAAAATTAGATATGCTCGCCATTAAATCGGAGCAAGCTCGACAATTAGGGATGTTGAGTGATTTTGCCCGCGAAACCAATCAAATTCTCAGAGAAACAATATGGGTACTAAACCATGAGTTCATTGAATATACCTTATTTCAACAGCGCATGTCGGGGTTTTTAACCCGTATATGGGAAGAAAGAGATCAGCCAGAGCTAAAAATCTCAATGACAGAAAACTCAAACTTACTCATTTCGCCTATTGTTGCCATGACTATTTTTAGGATTGGACAAGAAGTGATTAATAATGCGCTGAAATATTCCCATGCGGATTGTATTGAAATACTTTTTCGCCAAAGAACAAACACAATTGTTGTAGAGATGGGGGATAATGGGCGAGGTTTTGACACTCAAAAAGTCAGAAAGGGTTACGGTCTTGATAATATCAAAAAAAGGTGTAATGAACTGGGTGGAGAATTACATTTATGCTCTTCCTCCAACGGTACGATTGTAATTGTTGAGCTCCCACCCACCGAATCAAATATGCTTTAAAATACGTCAAATGACGTATTTTAAAGCATATAAACGCAGCCTATATTTGTTTGTACCTTTATAAACCAACAATGATAAACGTAGGATTAGTCGAAGATAATCACCTTCTGGCGCAGGGAATAAAAGACAAAATAGCTTTAAGCGAAGATCTTACGCTGGACTTTCATGTACATAATGGGAAGGCACTCTTTGAATATCTGGAACAAGAGCATTTACCAGAAATCATCCTGATGGATATAGAAATGGACAAAATGGATGGTATTACAGCAACCCGCGAGCTTAAAAGACTCTATCCATCCATTAAAGTATTGATGATTACAGTGTTGGATGATGATGACAAATTGTTTGAAGCATTTAAAGCAGGCGCCTCTGGATATTTGCTTAAAGATGTAAAACCTTCCCGATTAATCAACGCTATTTCCGAAACCCTTGACGGTGGTATTCCGATGTCCCCATCTATTGCTTCCAAAGCCTTGGCGCTGCTATTGCAAGGGGATACTTCCAAACAAAAAAATGTAACCGCTCAATTATCTCCACGCGAAAATGACGTGTTGGATTTACTGGTAAAAGGGATGAGTGTGAGACAAATAAGTGATACACTATTTGTCTCTGATAAAACAGTGCGAAAACATCTTGAACATATTTATCAAAAATTGCAGGTAAAAGGAAGTCGGGAAGCAATTGCTAAATTTGTGAAACGACCAGTCAAATAACAGAGCTGTGTCAATCAAACAACTACTGCCTGATAACTTTTTTTGTAAACGTAGATTAACATTTTAACTTACTTATATTTTGCTAGCCTGTAATATTGATTATAATATAGAGTAGTAAAAAACATAGAATTATTAGGCTCCGTTAAGTACTGATATTAAGCCTTTGCCATGTTCTGTTCAAGGGGATGAAGTGTTACACATCGTTGTCGACAGTACAGGCTTAAAGGTGTATGGCGAGGGGGAATGGATGGTGCGGAAGCATGGAGCATCAAAACGACGCGTGTGGTGCAAACTGCACCTGGCCGACGATGTAGCAACCGGGATGATTGAAGCGGTAGAACTGACTAACAATAGTATTACTGATGCTCAAGCGGTTAAGCCTCTTTTAGATCAGATTACAGCCTCCATCACTACGTTTGGTGGTGACGATGCCTATCACCAATTACAGGTGTACGATGCACTGCAGGAAAGAGCGATCACGCCCATAATTCCACCCCGTAGGAATGCTATAGTGTGGATTGACGAAGCGGATATAGACTTAGAATACCCTCGTAATGAGGACCTTAAAGCGATTGACGAGTTGGGGTTATGGGGTTGGAACCAGCACAGTAGGTATCATCAACGCAGTTTAGCTGAAACACTGATGTTCCGCTGGAAGTCTACCTTTGGAGAGCGCTTGCAAAGTCTAAGCTGACCAATCAGCAATGTGAGGTGAGAATAAAAGCAGCCTGTCTGAATCGGTTCACGCAGTCGGGCAGGTCCAGGATAGTTCGCAAGAAATTAACATAGCAATGCAACAAAGCCGAATTATTAGTAAAAATAAGTATGAGCTTGCTTTAACTCTATTAAATTTCTATTTGTAAGAATAGAATAACTTTTTGTAATTTGATAATTACAAAATTTGTAAACTAACGTACCATCAAGCAAAAATGCAATTAATACAATAATTAAAAATCTCCTTTTTTAAAGCAACCATTTTACCATAATTTATTATGAAACGAATTGTCTATTTTATATTTATGTTGATTTTTTGCACAAGTGTCTACTCACAAAGTAACACTGATGAAATGCTGGGTGCTCCAAAAGCATTTTATTTTATTCAATTATGGCCTGATTTTCTCAACAATAAATTCACCTATACGATTGATAGTGATGGCCCTTCAAGTAAGGCTAAGACTTTGAAGAATCTAACAGTTGGAGTTCCAAAGAAAAGTAAAGAGGTAGCTTTAACGATTCGATTTTATAATCCTTTACGTTATTCTATTAAGACAAGTGACACTATGATGATTGATCCCAGTTATCAAAGTATAGGACAATTTGCCTCAGCACTAACCAGCCTACTCGGAACCTTACCTAATGCCGCTCCTACACCAAATTTATCCGATGTACCTGGTACTGCCGCATCTTTTGCAACAAGTAATGCTTCACTTAAAGCAAGCCAGCAGGATATATTAGCTGTTTTCCCCGCAGGAAAATTTGAACCATTCACGGTTCAGATTGCTAACAATCAAAAAACCTTGAATACTCTTCATAAAATTGATTCAAAAGAGTCTCTAAATTGGGTCAAGCGAATAAATAGCCTGAGGGCCGAAGAATTAGCCGAATGGAAATTTTTTTCCTTGCAAGGTAACATCAGATGTATAGATACCACCAGCAAAGTATTGAAGGATCTTAAAATTTTGGACGATCGATATTTTAATACATCCATCAGAGGAGTGATGAAGGAATACCTAACCAAATTAAGTCAACCAGACAATATAATTGATTTTCAAAAGGTTAATGAGCGGTTTAAGGCTGCAATTGATAGTCTTGATAAAGTTAATCAGAACAATATAAAACTACTTCTTTCTTTCAATGATTTGATTTCTGATGACATCTCAAAAGATCTTTTGAGAAAAGATGTTGATAGTACTAATGAAGCTTCTTGTAACAGTTTCGTCAATTATTCCCAAATTGTATTTAAGCGCTTCGTACGCGCTCGGGCCGAATTTCAGGAAAAAAGAAACCAAATGCTTGATTTAGCAAAAAAAATAAGTAGAGAAGTTGATGATTTAATGACCAAAGCAATACGCCCGCCAAATGGAGTTAAAGATTTAGAAAATGCCTTTATTTTAAACCAATATGATATTCAGCTTGAAAAAATGAGGGATATCAGAATAAGTGTTCAGGAGCGTAAACTAAATCTTACGGCCTCTCCACCTTCAATTGATAAAACAGACAAACATTTTGAAGGTAAGTTGAGGCTTCGGGCTGCTCAAACATTCGTACCCGAGTTTTCGATGGGCGGATTTTACACAAGTCTTTCATTCCCTTCCTACAATGTAAAAGTTATAAATGGACAATCGGTCATTGGCAGGGCTGAGGAGGATTACTCAGTAGGAGTTGCAGGGATGCTCAATTTAACGCTGAACGCTATTGAAGGACTAGCACATCCATTGGTTCAAATTGGGGTAGGTACAGGCAAAAATCGCCCTACTTTACTATCTGGAGCAGGATTTCGGTTAAGCTGGAAAATGCCAATCATTATCACTGGTGGTGCTATCTGGCATTGGCAACAAAAACTAATAAATGGCAAACAGGAAAACAGCCTAATCTCTGATGATACAGAATTAAAAAAGAATCTGGAATATAGATTTATTACTAAACCCGGATTTTACTTTGGTTTGCAAATAGGAATTTAAATGGCCGAAGAAACGACCAGTTATCGGGTAAATAATTATGCTTAATTCAAAAGTATCCCTAAACTCTATTTATTATTATGCCACTTAATGAAACCGTTATTCAGCAGGGCCACGGCTTTGCAACTTACCCCTCTGTTTTCCTATATGATTTCAAAACCGATGAAGATACTGGTGAACAAAAATTTGGCAGGGTGAAACAGTTACTTTTTGGAGACTGGATTGGTCTAAAACCTACTCCCGCAGGAACGCCTGACTTGCAAACTATTGAAGGAAAAGATTATGTGCATGTAAAAGCCAGAAACGCCAGTGGATTTGTGCAGCTATCCAATATTCAACCTGACCGTATTCTTGAGGTAAATTTTATTGATGTGGGACAGGGAGATGGCTGTCATATTGTTACACCTACAGACGAGCATTTTCTTGTGGATGCGGGCCCAGGAGACAATATGTATCGTTTTCTGAAATGGCGTTTTAATCTTAAACGGGCAAATATTGCTCCTCCACCGTTTACAGTAGTAGTATCTCATTCAGATGAAGATCATTATGGCGGCTTTAACGCCATTTTTACGCCAGCTAACGATACCCAACAACATTTTGAAATCGAAAAAGTGTACCATAATGGCCTAGTCGAATTTACAGGTATTTCAGTTAATTCCCTCGGTACTACTGTTATCCACAACTCGGTAGATTATATTACTGACCTCTGCGATAATAATGATGATTTTCAACAACGTGCTAATACACCAGCGAAAATAGGCAATTATATAAAAACTCTTTCTAAAACAAAGGCTCCTAAAGAATCTCTGCGCCTTGGCAGTCCACCAATTTATGATCAAGATAACTTACGTATCGAAGTTCTAGGCCCAGTAGCAGAAATTGTGAATGATAAAGCAGCTTTGCCCGTTTTTAAAGGTAATAAAGGCAAAACTAAAAACGGTCATTCGGTTATTTTGAAACTGACCATCGGTAAGGTACGGATGCTACTAGGAGGTGATCTTAATGAACCCGCCGAAGACTACTTAATGCATCACTATACCAATACTAACTTACTTCGACTAAGGCAACAACTTCGCAATGCTAATCCAGCAGATAGAGTTTTCATTCACCAACAGATCATGAATGCCATCATGCAGGCACGAACAATTTTCCAAGTCGAAGTGGCCAAGTCTTGCCATCATGGGAGTGCTGACTTTACAAGTGAATTTATGCAGGCCATCAATCCTTTAGCTACAATCATTTCGAGTGGGGACAATGAACCACATGTTCATCCTCGACCTGATACACTTGGTACTATTGGCAAACATAGCCGAGGGGATCGCTCGTTAATTTTCTCGACTGAACTCGCACGCTCTAGCAAAGAATTTGTGGAAGTAGCTCCCCAACTGTCCGAACGAGCCAAAGAGCGTGCAGTAACTGTTTACGGCATGATCAACGTTCGTACCGATGGCGAAAAAATCATTATTGCCCAAAAACTGGAGAAACCTGCTTCTCGCGGTGATTGGGATATTCATGAACTGGTGTGGAATCCAACTAAAAATGAGTTTGAATACCAATATTGATAACTTTAACTTCTTCTCCAATTTGGGTTGCCCAAAATTTGTAAGGACGATAGAGGTCAATTATTCTTAACTTCAATACATTTATGATTATTCCGATGAAATTGATCAGGCTCCTGTGATTTAAATTGACCGGGTAATTCCGATTGAAATTGCGCAGGTGTGGATAAGTCTGTTAGAGAATCCATCTTTTGTTTTTGAATACGCTGATAAACCCCGCATTCGAGCAAGCGATGGCTAACAAACTTACTCAGATGTACCAGATAAGACGAATTATTCAATTGCAGATGTAAGTACCCCGTTTGCCAGACAGCAGTAATTGGAGTATTTTTTTCTTCTAGCGGCCTGTTTTTCCATTCTTCGGGCGTAAGGTTTCCCAAACTTTCGTGTGGGCGTGTGAAATTGTATTCTTCGATCCACTCCCGGGTCAATGTTCTGACTTGATCTAAATCAAAAAACAAATAAGTATCTAATATGGCTTCTCGATAAATACGGTTAAATCGTTCAATATACCCATTTTGTGTGGGTTTGCCCGGCTGAATATAGTGCACTGTTATTTGCTTCTCCTGACACCATAGCTCGAATTCTTTAGACGTAAACTCGGGTCCATTATCGGTTCTGATTGATTTAGGTACCCCTCGCTCTGCAATTACCGCTTCTAAGGTTCGGATGATTCTTTTGGAAGACAGCGAGGTGTCAATTTCGATTGCCAGCGCTTCTCTTGAATAATCATCCATGACATTGAATGTCCTGAATTTCCTATTTCCCACCATACTGTCACTCATAAAGTCCATACTCCAACTGATATTTATTGCTGTTGGTTGCAGTAGCGGTTGCTTGACTCTGTCAGGAAGTCTGCGCTTACCTTTTCGTTTTTTGTTCAATTGCAGGAGTTTATAAACGCGGTAAACCCGTTTGTGATTCCAGGGCTTCCCTGATTTTCTTAGATAGGCAAACAGCTTTCGAAAGCCATAGGTCGGATGCTTAAATGCCAACTCCTGTAATGCTTCAATGGTCTCACTATCATCTCTTTGAGTAGTATAATAGAACTGAGAACGATTCAAACTGAGTATCTTACAGGCTCTGCTCACCGCAATTTTGTGATCTTCAATTAACTCCATGGTTAATTGCCTTTTGGCGGCAGAGCCCAACCCTTTTTTACGAATAGCTCTTTGAGAATCTGATTATCCATCGCCAAATCCGCATACATCTTTTTGAGTCGACTGTTCTCCTCTTCTAGCTCCTTTAAGCGCTTTACATCCGATGACTCCATGCCTCCATACTTGCTCTTCCAATTATAAAAACGGGGCGGCCCGTGCCGTGGCCTCAGAAATGCCGTTTTGGCGACAAATCTCCTTAGTTGGGATGCCGTTCTCCTGTTGTTTGAGAATGGTGACGATCTGTGTTTCGGTAAACTTCGTTTTTTTTATGTCAGTTCAAAAATAAGCAAATTTATCTAATTTTAAACTGTCTGTCTTATAGGGACACTTACAAAGGTGCGGCCAAGATATTGATGTATGTTCGGAACGACCCGCCGTCACGGTAAGCCCCACTCTATTATGCTTGTCAAAGCTCAAAGGGGTGGCCCGAGCCATGGAAATTCGTGTTAAAGCCCCAATAGTAAGCGGGGCGCCCCATGGCGGTTCGAGCAATAAGGTATGCATTTAATTTAATGCTAAATACTGTGTCAATCAGCACTCAGTCGGCTATCTTCGTCCTGCAAACGCTGTGCATCTTCTTCAATATCGTTAGCAGCAATATCGTCTAACATCCCCTCGATAGCTATTATCTCTCGATTTATTTCAACGGATTTTTCAAATTGGTCAACAGCCTCGGGATCTAAAAATGTTTGATAAAACATCTCATTGCGATAGAAAAGCGGCTCTCCGGCCGAGAACCGCTCATAATGACGGCTTACTTCGTCCCAATCTTCTCTTAGAACAGCTTCTACAAGTGTCGGAAACTTGCTAAGGCCTGCGTTGTAAGTATAATCAAATAAAATATGTTTTTGTCGGGCTGATAGATGGTCAACTTCTACCATATCGGGCGTAATACTTTCGTGATTTTCAGCAAAATGAATAAGTTGGGATTGCATCCGCTGTTCGTATTCGGGCACTAAAACTTCTTCATACAACGCCCTCTGTTGCTCTTCCGTAATATAAAGCCCACCGTGTTGACTAATCCATCGACTGGCATCATCGCCAGTTTTATAGGCGGCTTGAGCCAGAACTTGGGCAATTTCGGTATCAACCCCTACGCGTGTAAGATCAGCGTATATTTCTTCTGGACTGCGCCCGCCCATGTCATAGCCTGGGCCAATCGTTACCCCTGAATCTCCTCCTGGAAAATGAGGCACCAAACTTTGTCCCTGATGGCCAATTTCCTGATTATAAGTAAACTCGTAACGTGTCATAGCTCCAAAATTTAGGTCTAATTATCAATATCATACCTTCTTAATGTTACTTTTCCCTCAATAATTGTGATGCTTTCGGAACGACTTACTGGCAAATCCATTCTTTCTACTTTCAGTATAGTCCCTTGTCCCGTAGCTGGCAATACATAGTTATTTGTTTGTCCCGCAATTGCTCTTTTAGATTGAAGTTGCCCATCAATGTATACGTACATATCGTGCATAGTCTCAATGGTCAGATAACCTGTAGGAGGCGACTTATATACAGGTTTATTTGTTGGCCTTGCTGGGAGAGCTGCAACCGATTGATTTTCGTTAGAATTTTTATTAGGCATGCTCACACTAGCTATCGAAACAGAGCTTGTATCTGACACTATGGTGGTATCTGTCATTATTTCTACAGTATTCTTCACTACTGGTTGAGGGGTTGATCTTGTAGCCAACCAATAGAAAATCCATCCAACCAATACCACAGAAGCAATCAAAGCAAGCATTTCCCAAGGGAAATGTTTTTTAACAGGTGGTTTTGGCTCAATATGGGACGGCTTTGGCGGTTCAACGGTCGGTTTAGGAGCCGAATAAACTTTTGTTTTACCATCAAACGAAGGGGAAGGTCCTGGGGACGGTGGTGGTGTAGTGGCAGTATGACCTTTATCCAACAATTTTAATAATTCTTCCGCCTTTTTCACCCGTTTATCTGGATCGGACACCAAACATCGCCGAATGATACTTTTGTATGGCTCCTGAATGGTACTGATATCTGTAGGAAGCTTTCCCTCTAAAATTAAACTGCGAATTTTATTGGAAGTATCCCATTCTCCTTTTGCACCATCTATCCGAAATGGCAAACTGCCCATCACCATCTTGTAGGTCATCACTCCAAACGCCCAAAGGTCAGTATTTGGCCGAATAGCCACATTATCAAGCAATTGTTCAGGAGCAGCATAACTCGGTGTGTGCGCAATCTGTGAGTTATTCAACACAAAACTCATATCGGCGTCAATTAAACGACTAAGACCAAAATCAGCAATGACGGGTATCCAATTCCCTTTTTCATCCCGATCCATCAGAATATTGGCCGTTTTGAAATCGCGGTGGATGATCGGCACTTGGTGCAGGTGCGCTAATCCCCGTAAAATACCCGATAAAATTTGCCTTCTAGCCGCATCGTTTAGTTCATGTTTTCTCAAAACATCATCCAAATTTCCCTCGGCATAATACTTCATAATAGCATAATCAAATGCCCCTGCCCGGTCGGCAATTCGATATACATTTTCGTAACGAATGATATTTGGATGAATATCAATCTCATGCGCTAATTTAACCTCGCGTTCTAAATCGAATTTTTGGAAAGCGCCTACTTCACTCCTTTTAACGGCTACGTACCGTCTTCGTACTTTGTCGTATACCTTATGTACGCTGCTAAACCCACCACGCCCAAGCAAACTGCCCGACATTGATGGGTCAAATTCAAAGCGATTATAAAATTCTTCAGCAGTCATGGATTTGATATCTACTTAAAATTTAACTTTTACCCCTGCTGATGCCACTCCCCAAGAGCTCACGTCCAAATGCACTCCTACCCTGTTATTATTATTTTTCATTAGGGATGGGATGGTAAAAAAAGCATCAGCCACGGCAATGGCTATCCCTCCCACCAGCATGACCTTCGAAAGCGTCAGTTGGGTTTTCGCTTTCTTAAAATCAGCATTGGATTGTTCAATAGAAGCCGTCAGCCGACGTTGCAGCTCGGTGTCTGTCCCTACGGTTATGTCCCCTTTGTGGTTCCAATTCCGGAGTTTATACAAGTCATACGACTCAAGGCTTTTTGCTTTCATTAATGTACTCCAATAGTACAAACCTCCTCCCGCGGCTAAACCTCCCCCCAAGACCAATAATGCGCCTCCATTAATACTTTTTCGGTCTTTTTTTACAACAGGTTTGTTCGGACGTTTGCTGGTATCACGGGCGGCCAATGTTAAAGCGTCCGACAGCTCCAATAAGACTTTTATTTCGATTTCCTCGTCTATTTTCACGCCATCAGCCACTACATCCCAAAAAATCTGGCGATCTGAACCAGGCTTCACCCGCCGACCGACGGCTCCGCTTAGGGCGCGAGGAACGATATTACCCGATACTTTGCCCGTTACGGTGACATAAATAGAATCATTCATTTTTATCCCAAATACATCATATTTGATTTCAACGATTTTTGCTTTAGGGTTTACCTCAAACCGTACCTTACTAATGCGCGGCTGAGCCACAACCGCCACAATCGTTAGCAGCCACAATCCAGCCCCCATAAACAGCCACTTTTTCATGTTCAATTTACGGTTATGGTAGTTTCTTTGATCGTCTGCATCAAGCACCGATTGGTCAGTACAACAGTTATTTTTTGTTCGCCGCGCTTATCAAACTGATACGATACCCGCTGAGCGGCAAAAGCTTTGCCTTCAATGGTCCATACCACCCGGATGGCCTCGGTCTCTACAGTATTGCTGATTCCAGTCAGACCAAATTCCCAGCGTAGGCTTTGCCCTTTAATAGCCGCAACGGTTCCTTCGGGAGCTTGCTTACAGCGTTCTTCCTGAAAGTCCACTTTTTGAAATGTCTCGCACCCCATCAACCCACTTAAACCACAAAAAATCAATAATTTATAAATACCAATCAACTTACCTAAACTAGGGTGCCACTCCATGATAAATGTTCATTGTTTAATACTCAATGATAAATGCAATGCAAATACGAGAAATCCCTAAAAACAAAAAATACGTCAAATGACGTATTTTTTGGCCTTTCCTTTTTCTCTAATCTTGTATCATAAAATGATTAGTGCTCTTTACTCATTTACTCGCTTTGAAACATGTGGTTATGATGAAAACTTTTACCAGAACATTCTTATCTATTTTTCTTTGCACTACAGCTATCGCTAAAGCAATTGCAGGAGTATATACTGGAAGTATTAGTGATTTTACTATGCAACTTCAAGCAGTAGGAAGTTGCAGTCAACACCAAATCAGGATTTCAAATATTACAGTTACAGTTAGATCTAAAACATTTGCTTATGTTGAATTCTCATCTACTTGCCTGAATTGCACTAGCGGGGGAAATACTTACGATTATAGCGAATCAGGATCAATCTCAGGGGGAAGCGTAACTTTTGATCAATCAGGGTTTTCCTATTTTTGCAATAGTAATCCTAATACAAAAACCTATCTTCGTGCTACTCTAAGCATTAATTTCACTGGTGCTTCCCCTATTTCCTGTAATCTTACTATTTCTGCTGCCGGTTCAGGTTCAGGTACATCGGGGGCTAAAGGTGTTTCTTTAAATTTTACTGACTTCGGCTCCCCTTCTTTTGTACAAAGCACAAGCGGCATCACAGGCAGTTCCGTCTGCGCTGGCACTACGCTTTCGCTTACCATTCGGGGCAGTGCACCTACAACGGCCGTGGTGGTAGCAAATATCGGAGGTTCACAAACACAAATCGGTACCGTTACCTCAGATAATGATTTTGATACTTGGGGAACCATTAATTGGACCGTACCGGCAGGTATTGCAAACGGTACTCAAATCTATTTTCGAGTTGCCGCTTTATCAGTTACTCAATCCAGCACTTTTTCTGCGTTTAGCCCCGTTAATCCCAACTTAACAATCAGCGAAACCTTACTTTGCAGCGCCAAACAAATCGCTTTACAAATAACGGGGGTCAGTGGAAACCTCTTTGTAGATGGCAACAATGGTTGGCCTTCCAACAGTACCACCTATAACCCTACCCCGCAAAGCAGTACAACATATACAGTAACTGTTCAAAGAAGAGGAAATGGCAGTGACAGAGTTTGTGCAAGTGTGCAGAAAAGTCAATCCGTTCAGGTCTTTACATTCAATCCCTCAATCCCAACGGCTTCTCAAAGTAAATGTTATGGCGATGCTATCAGTGTAAGAGCAGAACCTAACGGGAACGGCTCTTTTGATTATACGTGGACCCGCGACGGACAAGGGGCAGGAAACGGGCAACAAATTGACGCCCGCGAAACCGGCAATTACAGCGTCAGCATCAAACCAACGGGTGCTGCCGCCGCCTGTCCTGCTAAAAATGCTGGCCCCGTACGATTTAACTTTGATACTCCCATTCCAGATCAGAATATTACCCTTTCCAAAGAACGCCCCATCATCTGCGGTGCTCCAGACCCGACGACCCTCACCCTCACCGCTCAACCGGGAGAAGGCGGAATCAATTACCAATGGCAACGCGAAGGTGGAGGATTCAACGCTAACAGCCAGTCGGCAACGATCAACCAATCGGGCAAGTACGTTGTTACTATGACACGTGGGGCTTGCAACCGCCAAAAATCCATTGAGGTACAGGACAACAACTACGACCCCAACATTGCATCAGTTCCAGCGGCCTATTGCGCCGATGCACCCATTACTTTACGCGCCAACTCCGACGATGGTAACCGCTTTGACTACGAATGGAAACGGGAGGGTGTTACGATTGGCGGCAATTCCTCCTCCCTGAACCTCACTTCCGGCGAAACGGGAGCATGGAACTTTACAGTGTCCATCAAATCCAAGGGAACGGGCTGCTCGCCAAAAACCTCGGAGACCAAACGCATAGAAGCCAGTGTGCCCATAAGTGATGAAGCCATTGCACTTCCCGCAAACAAGTCACGCCCAATTATATGCGGTGCTCCAGAAGAACCGTCTATTGTTCTTAGCGCTTTACAAACCAATGTCAGTTATCGTTGGGAAGGCCCTGGTGTGAGCAATGCTAACGATAAAACGTTGACCGTCAGTCAGGCGGGACGTTATGTCATTAATATGAACAGGGGTGCATGTTCCAAACAGAAAGACATCAATGTAGAATTTAACACCTACGATCAAAACATTGCTCCAGCTCCCGCAGCCTTTTGCTCCGATGCCCCCATTACGCTTACGGCCAACTCCAACGACCCCGGTCGTTTTGATTATAAATGGAAACGCGAAGGGCTAGATATCGGCACCAACACGCCTACGCTCACACTCCCCAATGAACTTGGCCCCTTTAAATATAAAGTGGAAATCACGGCCAAAGGAACTGGTTGCAGTGCTAAAATATCATCCGAAGTTGCCGTCAGGGTAGATCGAGCTATTACAGGGCAAAAAATAACCTTACCAACCGGTAAAATGCGCGCTATCATTTGCGGTGCGCCTGAAGAAACAGCCATTGACCTGTCAGCGGTAGCCGATACCCCTCTCGATGGTATTACCTTCCAATGGCAGGGACCCGCGGTAACCGCCTCTGCTGCCGTTGGGAAAGTAAGTCAGGCAGGAGAATATAAGGTCATCTTCAACCGGGGGTGTGTAGTAAGGAATCAACCGTAAAAGTAGAATCTGGTTTTTTTGTGCCCAACATCAGTTCAACAGGCACCATCATTACCTCTCCTTCCGATATTCGCATTTGTAGCGGTGAATTCTCTACCATTACGGCAGCCCTTGACGGTACCAGTATTCCTAACACACCCGAAAATTTTACCTATAAATGGTTTGGTGGAGCGGAAAGCAGGACAGAACTCACCGCCCAAAAAGGCAATACACTCCAAGTGACAACACCTGGGCTCTATCGGTTGGAAGTAACGCTGACCGGTAGTGGATGCGCCGAGAAAAAGACCGCACAACAAATCAAAATAGCGGTTGACCCCGCTTTTAAAAATGTTAAAATAACCCCCAATCCTGCCATTATCTGTAATAAAGCTACAGGTCTTGAAATCGCAGCACTGAGCGATAGCAGCGCGGGCACTAGCTACCGCTGGAGTGGGGGCGGAAAAATAAACGGTGACCCCTCCAAATACGTGGTAGACAATGCGGGTACTTATACCGTCTTTCTATCGCGCGGTGCCTGTTATGCCGAGGCAAGTGTAAGTCCCCGCGAAGAAGAATTAAAAGTGACCGTAACCCCCCAATATGTCCAACCCCATCATTGTGTGCAATGGCGCCAATAGCATACCGATGGTGCTGCAGGCTGTTTCCAATTTAAGCACAGCAGTCATTACTTGGAAACGCGATAATGGCGATGCTTCGGGTACTAATACGGGCAATAGCTACACGCCCACCCAAACTGGGCAATACTACGCCGTAGCCAATTTCAATAATATCTGCACGGCTACCTCCCCTCAAAGGATAGCCATTGAAGCTCTAAGCAATTTTGCCGTCAACATCACACCCAATAATCCCCCTGCACTGTGTGACGACCGTCCCATCCCGCTCACGGCGACCGCTTCGGATACGCGCTATACAGGGTTGTACAACTACGAATGGATACAGGATACGCGCTCGGTCAAAACGGGAATCGGTGCCAATACACTCAATACTGGAAAAGTTGTCGAATATACTGGAAATACCCTAGTGTTGGGGAATGAATCCAACTACACAGTCAGCATTGTCAAGGATGGCTGCAAGGCCACTTCACCCGTCAGCAAGCTAACCCTCAAACCCGCCCGTTCGGGCATTATTGTACTGGATTACAACACATTGGAAGCCACCGAAAGCAGTGATGGCAAATATGAATGGTACTATAAAGCAGGCAATGCTGGCTCATTAGCAGACTCGGCAGGCTATGCCCTAGAAGCCAATGCTACGGGCCGAATCCTGTTGGGAGCCAAACTGGGAACTTATATGGTAAGAGCCAACCGTAACGGATGCGGCACCAAATATTCGTTTGCCTATGCCGTAACCATAGCAACGGCCCTCAATCCACTGCTCAATGACGAATGGAACGTATATCCCAATCCCGTCAGCAACGGAATAACGGTAGAAAACAAAGCGAGTTCGACAGTTTCTGCCACGGTAGCACTTTGGAACAGCAGCGGTCAACAATTGCAAAGTTTTAATCTGAACAGGCCTCAAGAAAACTATCAGTTGGGCCATTTACCCAGTGGGGTTTATTATTTAGAAATTAAGGAAGGTTCAAAAACAATCACCAAAAAAATTGTAAAACAATGAAAATTCATTTGATGATTTTACTGTCGCTTTTGAATGCTTTGTTTTTACGTGCTCAGAAGGATAAAGACTTTGTACCGCTTGTACACAATCAAATGAAAGAGCAGACCAAGCTTATTTTTGTATGTAAATACGAAGTAAGCAATGGTCAATATCGTCAATTTCTGAAATCGCTGCTAACAATGGGCCAAACCGAAAAATACAACTTGTGTTTGTATGATTCATTGGCTTGGAGGCGTGCTTTCAAGACGAATGGGGGAGATCCAATGCTTGAATACTATTCTTCTCATCCTGCCTTTGATCAGTACCCCATTGTGAATATCACAAAGGAGGCAGCCCAAGCTTATTGCAACTGGCAAACGAAAACTTATCATGCTCAACTTTCGCGTAAATTTAAGAAAGTTGTATTTCGGTTGCCAACTGAGTTGGAATGGCTCCGTTTTGCTTCCCCTTTACCCAATCACAATTTACCATGGCAGGGCAATATGCCTTATACAAATCCTAAAGGCAAGCCTGTACTATGTAATATTAAGTTTCATTGGCACGGAATCGATGTGTGCTATGATTGTGACGGCTACCCATTTCAGGCACCTGTCAAAGAATACCCTCCAATAAACTCGGACTTTACCATGTAATAGGGAATGTTGCAGAAATGACGGATTCAGGGATAATCAAAGGGGGAAGTTGGGCGGATTATCTAGAAGATAGCACCGTGGAGAAATCGCAAAACTATCCACTGCCCGACCCGCGCGTAGGTTTTAGAGTTGTCATGGAAATTATAGAAAAATGATGAAATACCTTTACAAAATAGCTTTTGTTTTTCTTCTTTTCAGTTTCACTGCCCAAAGTCAGGAGAAGCTGAAAACACTAGTGGCAATCAGTGCGTGGAAGAGAGTCAATACCTTGACGTTGTTTGAAACTACTCCTGAGCTCGAAAAAGCAGTGGCCGAGGTAAAAAAAGACATTCCTACTATTAAACCTATTGATAATCAACCAACAACTGTTGTGGCAAATTCTTCTGAAACAGCAGTACCTGAGACTAATTCCAAAAGAAGCAAACGAAATAAAAAGCCCAAAAAGGGAGAACCCGATACCCTTACCGAACAGACCATTGCATCAGATATAAAGAGTAAGAAAAATTCATTCATTCCTCCAAAAGAAGTATCTACAGAAACAGAATCCCTTGAAAATGAATCAGTAGCAGTTTCGAGAAGTAAAAAAAGGGAGAAAAAACCAACTGAACCCAAAGAAATCGCAAGTACCGAAACCAAACCTGTATCAGCCCCCAAAAAAACTGAAGCTACAGTACCCCCCAAAAAAAAGACGCCTGAACCCAAGCCGAAAGTGGATAACATAGTCACCGACAATACCCTTTCCTTTCAGCCCGTGGAGGGCGTCAAAGCCGACCTAAAGCCGTTGGGAGGGTCAGAAAAAATGTATTTCAGTAAACAAAACCGGTATACGAGTAAAGAGAAAGCGTACTTCTACCGAGTAGCTCAATTTGACCCTAGTTCACGACAACCCAAAGGATGGGTCGAAGACTTCTATACAGATAGCAATAAGCCCAAGTTTAAGGGCCAGTATGATCGTTACAACAACGATGACGAAGCCAACAATAATAAGTTTGACGGTACCTGTGAATTTTACGAGGAAGACGGTGCAAAACGAATTTGTAAATACAACAAAGGTCGTTTAGAATCAGAGTCTAAATTTAATAAAGAGGGGCAAACGATTTCCCAAGCACAATATGCTTTTGATGGACGGCGGAAAAGTTTTACAGAATATATCTTTGATAAAAATGGCAAACAAATAGGTACATTAATTGGCGGCATTGATCCTGGCTCTGGGTTGGAAAAAGCTACTCAACAACTTTTTCTCAATGACAAATTCCATTCTGCTATTGAGTACATAGGAGGTTGCCCCAGTAACCAAGGCGAATTCATGAGTGAAACTGGGGTTAAATATAATGCTGTTTTTCAAGACTTTACCTGTAGTCCTGATAATGACAAGTTATGGAAATTCTCCAACAGTAGTAATTTTACAACTACTCATTTCAAAGACAAAAATAGTTTTTCGGTAAGAAGTACACCAAGCCCGCAGGCACAGGCTGGGTTTTTACATACGCCAGTATCTCACGATTTTTATAAAAAGCCCTTCGAAATAGAGGCCATTTTTGAGTTATCCGATTTACGTTCAATGCCCGAACTGGGCATTGTGTGGCAATACATGGACCCCAAAAACTACGCTTATTTTAAAATCAATACCGCCAAAAAGATTTTTGAAATCAACGACATCGAAGAAGATACTCCTGACGATTTGATGAAAGGAGTTAAAAACCAATTACCAGAGTTGACTGACAATCAGGTAAAGTTGACCCTAAAAAAGGTGGGGGATGATTTTTTTTACTTAGTCAATGACCAAGCACTCCCCTTTGCAAAAGTTAAATTTCCGCGTCTCGAAAGAGATTCCAAAACCTGGAACATAGGATTCTATTTTAAAGCCTCTACTTCCAACGAATCTATCATCTTAAAACACTTGGAAATCAAATTATTATGACCCTTACAATACCCTAAGTCTTCAATCAAATTTTTTCAAATTTTCAACCGATTACCTATGAAAAAGATATTATCCCTTATTTTGGCATCTGCAGTATTGGGAGGATGTGCGCCTAAAGCCTTCCTAATGACCTCTGAAGGTGAGAACTTTGATGCACTTACCCAAATCAGCGACTCCGATAAACCCTGTTTATACCCCTACGGAGGAGATCTGGGAGAAAATCTAGTGTATGTTTCCCGCGAAGAAGACGGTTCTTTCAATCTATACATGAAAGAGAAAGTACTGACAAAAGCCGTTGTACAGAAAACCTCTGGAAAAAATGTAAATCTTGCTCCTGCTTTTTGCAATGCTAATAATCGAATTGTCTTTCAATACTTTGATAAAAACAATTTCGATATCTATTATATCGAAGCAGGTAAAGGCAAAGCCATCACCCAAGTGACCAATACCGATGATGATGAATACAATCCATCCTGGTCGCCAGATGGGAATCTAATTGTTTTTTGAAAAAGGTGCCACCCCAAAAACCTACGCTGTAGCTTCCCAAAAATCGTCTAAAGTGTATGATGGAGTCGCTGTGAAAAAAAACCAAATTTGGCTGAAAGACCTCAAGAGTAAAGAGCTAAAAATGATTGGTGAGGGCAGTTTTCCAAAGGTTTCACCTGATGGCAAAAACATCACTTTTGTAAAATATGATTTGGACAAAAGTAAATCCAGAGAAACTGGTACGCTCTGGATCATGTCGATTGAAGGAGACTCGCCTCGCCAAATCACGGACGTCAATCTTGGGTATGCCACTAACCCCAACTGGAGCCCTGATAGTAAAAATCTCATCTTTCAATTGACTAAGAAAAACAAAACAGATGCCGACATCTATGTAATAGATGTCAACGGGGAAAATCTGCGCCAATATACCGTCAATAAATCAAACGATTTTGCACCTTATTGGTCGATTGACGACTATATCTATTTCAGCTCAGATCGAGGAGCCAAAGCCTCAAAATACCAGATATGGCGCTTCAAAATGAAAAAATAGCTAACCTATTGAAACCACTAACATTAAGCATCATGAAATTTTTACAGCGATTAGGCATAGGGCTTTTAGTTGGCATCGCCCTCTGCCTGCAAAGTCAGGCCCAGGAATATTTATATTTCAATACTGGTTCAGGAGGAGCAGGCAAATTGGTATCGGCCAATGAGGAGAAAGTAGGAATGCTTTTGGAAGGTTCAAAGTCTTGGAATACGGGAAGAGACCGGGTAATAATGGCATTCAATCAAGTCGGCAACTATTTAATTGTAGAAGATCTTTCCAAAGATGAAGCTCAGGCGCTCGAGCAAATCAATTCATTTTATAATGAGGCAGGTGGGTCTAAAATTGTGAACGATATTTTAATAAAAGCTGCGCCTTTTGAAATCATTGCGTGTACCATTACCAGTGATGGAGATGCCATAAATTATCGAACTACCGACGGAAATTCGGCCGCTATTAATAGAGATGATCTTTTAGCAATTATCAAACGGGACGGAAGTCATCAATTATTGAAAGATGCCACCGAAGTTGTTGTTAACCTCCGAACCAATTATGCAAAGTTTCAGCAACTCAGAACGTTGAAAAAAACTACCCCTGAGCCATTCAAACCCACAACAGCGCCTTCACCACAAACTTCCGTAGCACAAGCACCCAAACCTGAAATTGAAGCTGCTGCACCAAGTAAAGAAAAGAAAAAACTGACACCCGAAGAGCAAAAATTATACAAAGCCAGATCCATAGCAAAAGTGACTGAGCTTACAAAGCTGCTCAATGACATTGTTGATAAAACAAAGAGCAAATCGGAGAAAGACGAGGCTATTAAAGAAGCCTTGAAGATATTCGTACCTGGCTCGCAAATGGAAGTAAGTTCAGTCAACAACCCTGTCAAATTGGCCTCTCGCAGTGTTGAAGATTATTTAACAAGGTTGAGTAAATTAAACTATCCGAAAATTGAAATAACCACGGCCAATTTGGCAATGGTTGAAGATTTCGAATCCGATGACAAGGGAAATCACTGGGGAATCGTAACGGGAGAGCAAGTTTTTGATGCTGGAGTATTCAGGGATGTGACCAAAAAAAATTACAAGATAAAGCTTCAACCTTATAAAAAAGCTGAAAAAGAAAATGAGCGAAATTATCAAGTACTTATCGGAAGTGTAAGTGTCGTGGTAAGCCAATAAATTGACAACTTATGGATAGGAAATCTCTCCTTTTGAGTATGATGGTATGCCTACCCCAAATCATTCTGGGGCAATGTGTAACATTAAAGGGGACAATTTTAGATGCGTTAACTAAAAAACCACTTTCAGTCCGGCTTTCGGTAAAACTGGAAGGAAATCGCAAAAACATAGGAAACAGTAATCAGGATGGTTTTTTTTCGGTGCAGCTTCCCTGCACTGCTACGTCGCTGTCAGTGGAAAAAGAGGGGTTCAGAACAGTGACAATGCCTCTTTCGGGCAATACCGAAACGCAAACCTACTTCTTAAACCTAGACCTTTACGCAGTTGATAAGCAAACCAACGACCGGCCTTATTTTCAGTCCGAGCAAACACAGTTGGTCTTAAATAATGCCGAATCACAATCGACAGGTATAGCAACCCGGTATTTTAAGTTGGTAGATGTACAAACCAAGAATCCAGTAAAAGGCGAAATTTGCCTGATTTACACAAAAAGTGATAAAAAAAAGTGTCTTTCTTTAACCCAAGCTTCAAAAGGCGAAAAAGTAGTTTTTGATCAGGAGGACATTATTGCAGTTATTGTAAATGCCAATGGTTATCAAACCTACAACGGCAACCTTATCATTGACCAACTCGACAATAAAAGCTCGGTATACGAAATTTCGCTGAGTAAGATGCTGACGTTCGTAGCATTTTCGGCCGATAGCCATGACGCAACGGGAGCACTGAAGGTAGAAATTTTCACTAAAACGGGTGCTAAGATACTGCCCTCGGTAATAAATAACAGATATGCGGTGGTAGCCCTGAGTCCTAATGAAATATACAACCTTAAAGGAACCTTAAACTCCCAATTTTTTGAACAAAAAATTAAGCCTTCTGATGGGCTTAATTTCATTCATTTGCAGATTTCACAGGCTATCGTCCCTCCCCCTATAATACCACATCCTGTTCAAAAGCCCACGTCCATACAGCCGATGTCGGTACCGCCGTTTCAGATCATTTACTTTGAACAAAGTCATTATGAACTATTACCGAAAGCGAAGGCATCCTTGGACTCCATCGCCAATTTTTTGGTGTCGTATCCTACGGTTACCGCCCAAATCACTGGATTCACTGACAATGTAGGTGATAGTTTCTTGAATAAAACTCTTTCAGAATTTCGGGCAAAAGTTACGGTTCATTATTTGGTTTCCCGCGGAGTAGCAGAAACCCAGTTGAAGTGGTATGCCATGGGCGAAAACTCCCCCGCTGCTGCCAACGACAAAGAAAATACAAAGGCGTTAAACCGGCGGGTCGAAATAAAGTTTTTAGTGGACACTGTTAGTCTATCAAAATGAAAAAAAAATTAAAAAGGATATTTTCTCGTAATCACATAGAACTACCCATGTGCATTAGATTTATTTTTTTTCTCGCCAGCATATACATTATGGGGAGTGGATTCGTTTTTGGTCAATCAAAAAGGGTAATTACTAAATCAGATGAAAAAATAATCAGAGATAAAGCTCTGGAAGTAATTCGCAGTCTGGAGAGTGATTATAACGCAATTTTGACCTCAACCTCCGATGATCGTAAAAGAATACAGGAGAACTTGGTCAGTCCTATATTTGAAGCAAGAAAATTTGTAAATGATTCGGTCATCATTGAGAATGATTTTGCCATTGAAGAATTAGCCGATTTGCCACCTGATAAGCGGGATATACTTGTAGAGAAATATTTCAGAGACTTAGCGGTTGCTTTTGGATTAAGCGATAACGGTGATGAGCCCAATGCAAACAAAAAGGTTACGTTAACCGATATTGGACTTACAAAAATAATGCAGGTCTCACCCAAAGATTCCTTAACCATAAAGGTGTTCTTTACAATCAACTATGACGGAGTTGCTCGCAATGGCTTTGTATTCACCACACCAAAAGAGAAAAAGCGGGTAGCTTTATTACAAATTGAGAGAGCAAAGAAAAATTGGAAAGTGTATATCAAATTAATAAAATTTTATAATGAAATCACAGACTTGGATGATTCCAATAATATCACAATCATCAATGATATTGCCGAATCAACACAAGTACTGGATTATTACAGCCCCGATGTAGTAAAAGCTCAGCAAAAGGCAGTAAGTTCTGATCGAATTTTAAAAAAATTTTATGTGGATGAAAAATGGGGGCTTTTAAAAGATGCCGACAATGATAAACGCATACTCGTCCAACCTTCTTTCTGTGATATAGGCTTGTTTTCTGATCAAGAAGGCCTGGCCCCTGTATGTCAGGATGGAGTAGGGATTTGGGGATATATTGACAGACAAGGCACGTTGGTTATTCCATTCCAATATTCGAAAGCGGGAGAATTTAAAAAAGGGAAAGCCAAAGTTGAATTGGGAATGAAAAAACTAACTATCGACACTACTGGGAGAGAAATAAGATAACACTTAACGATATTCGGCAAGCGGCAGGTCTTTTGGAAATTTTCCGTACATCGTTGGGTGTTGTTCTTTATGCTGAAAGTTGAATTTCACAGAGTAGTTACGCACATTCTTGCTGACATATTGATACAACTCAAAGGCCGTAATTGCTTTATCTTGGTCTCTATCTGCTTTTCCACGAAGTGCTTTCAATAAAAAATAGGTAAAAACACCCTGCCCAAGTCGCCCATATTCTACCGAAAGTTCGTCCGACAACGAAGATAAAAATACAATAACATTGGTAGCGGACAATTCTTCTTTGTATTCACTCGGTGGCAAGCTTTTAATCTCAATTGTTCCTGATTTACAGGCATCGACTAAACAAAGTTTAAGGCGAGCGTGGGAATTCCGAAATGCCTGTTTTATTTCACGGTGGGTCAATAACGGTTTGATTCCGCTGCTTTCATAGGGCAGAAAAACGCCTGAATTGCCGTGACCAGAGAAGAAAAAGATAACCTGATCTTCTGGTTTAGCTTGCGCAAAAATTTCTAATGCTGCAAGAATATTGGATTTTGTTGCTTCTTCTTCAGTAAGCAGAATGACATTTTCACGAGGTACATTTCTTCCCTGTGGGTCGGTGAGGTAACGATAAAATAATTCAGCATCCCTACTTGCAAAAAGCAGGTCTCCCTTGCTAGGCTGAAATTTTTGATAGTCAGAAATACCAACGACTACGGCATAGGTTGTTCCTGCTTGTACGTTCAAATAAAGCCCTAAAATGCCAGATATAAGAACAAAAAATTTTAAATAGGTCGACATGAAATAGTAATTTGTATAGTGCCCGTAGCTAAAGTGAGTCAACTATCTGCGAAATCTACACGGGGTCAACCTTTTTCTTTTCTCCTTCTTTTTCGAGCATTTCTTTGGCAGAAGGGCTTATTTCTTTCCCATCTCTTGGGTCAACTTTCCGCGTTTTACCGCTCACCTCATAGGTAACTTCATGCGCTAATATTGACAGAACCCTATCAACATTTTCAATTCTTTTGTCAGGCTTAACCAGATAGAGATATGATTTTTTATTTGAATTGGGAAATGAATACATATAAGCTACATTGTCTACCTGATTAACCAATTCATCGTAAATAATTTCTTTTTTGTTTGTTTTCTCTTTGGCATAGTATTTTCCATTAACTTTAATAATCGAAAACTTATATTTTTTTGAAGTTACAATTGATTCTTCTTTGAAAGATTCCTCCTTAGAGTCCATTTTTTGTTTATTAACAGGAGGACTCGAAATCGGCTTTGTGGTCGTCTTATCAACCTTTACACTTAAAGTATCTTTTGAGGACTTTAAAACCTCAACAATATCTATCTTCTTTTCATCTGTTTTTCCATTTTTATTCATCCAATACCAAACCCCTCCTCCTGCGGCCACTATACCTATCAGAATGCCAATCGCAAATTGAATAAGGTTGAGTTCTTTTGGTTTTTTGGACGCGGGCTTGAGTTCTTCCAAAGGCGGTTGTTCAGGAGCTAAGTATATTTCCGACGAATGAATACTTCGTACTGCAGGTCGGGTAAATTCGGTCGGAGAATCTTCTTCGTAGTGTATTTTACCTTTCAATGATTCAATGGGCATCGCCACCGGAGTTTCGGAAATGGCGTTCAAAATCGGCAGATCAACTTTATATTCTGGCTTTAATTCGCCCGTAACAGATTCTATCTGAATCAAATAAGCAGTAAAGTTATCCCGTGTTTTTCCAACACATTCCTGACGGAGATTTTCTAGCTTTTCAGCATTGCTAAGGGTATTATCGTCGGTTGTGTGCAGATGGTAAATCAACAGATCATCATATATCTGCTCCAGTACTCCGTCGGTGCAAAGGAAAAAATAATCTCCAGCCTGCACGTCGTTAATGATTTTTACGTCTGGAATATCAAAACGGTCAGCGGCAATCACCTTTGTAATAACGTTACGTTGAGTATGAGTCAATGCTTCATCGGCCGTAATATGACCATCACGAACCAATTCATTGACCAATTTATGGTCTTCCGAAACCCGTATAACCGCCCCTTCTCTGATTTGGTAAATACGACTATCTCCTAAATGAGCAATGGTGGCACCTGCTTCATTGAAATGCAACAAGGTAAAAGTGGTAGCCATTCCATGGGTTTCAGGATCTTCGAGTTCTTTTTGGGCAAACTGTTCGGCAGTGTATTTTAGAGCCGATAGAATATATTTTTCATCAGGAACCTCAACCAGATTTTGTTCAAAAAAACGAGCAATAGATGCACAAGCCAATTCACTAGCTACTTCCCCTTTATGTTGCCCTCCCACTCCATCGCATACCAGGAATAATCGTTGTTTAGAAGATACCTCAAGAAGTTCAGGGTACACGCTGTCTTCATTATTAGTACGTCCTCCAAGTTCTGTGAACCCTACGGGCTGACAAATATTAACTTTCATTTGATTACTTAGTTTTTAATAAATACGGTCGGAGTATATTCGGTATCCCTTACCAAGCGAGTGGCGTCATCGGCATTGGTCACGGTTCTGATTGTTTTAATAACCACCTTAGTTTGGCCTAATTGAATTGTATCACCATCATTCAGATACACCATATCATTGGGTTGAAGCGGATTTTCAAATGCATTGACAAATGTGCCGTTTGCGCTCATTAATTCGGGTATTCCATTAGTCATTTTTCGATCTGAGAGCAAATACTCAAAACCACCTGTTCGGCTGGGCTTTACTTCCAGAATACAATGATTACGACTCATATAAACATCTTGAGTAGTAATCATAATATCACAGGGAGCCGTGGTATTTTGCCTCCCAATCACTTGCCTTCCCACTCGAAGCGTGTGGGTTTGCTCTGGAGCATTTTCGTCGTGTACGACCAGCCACCCAAGTTCCTGCTTTGGAGGGTTTACTGAATTAGCAGACTGACTAGGTAAGCCCCCCCCAACAATAGGTCTTGGGGTTGGATTAGAAGGCGAAAAAGGAGCTGGTGTGGGGACCGCTTTGGCCGTGGGTGGTACGGGCGGTATATTTTCTTCTCCAGCTTTTGGAGGACTCACAACAACTGGATTAGGATAACCACAGTTGCCACATTTTACGATTGGACTGCTGCTATTGACAATTTTCAGCCTTGACTTACACTTTTTACACGTAATTTCCATAAAATCTATTGAGCATTAAGCCACAAAATCGTCAGCTGCATCCGACTGGTTGTTGAAATAATTTTCCTCCGTATTACCGTGTGTGTCAGATTGGGCATATTGGTCTGCCGAATCGTCATCATCATTGGTATCATCATCCATGTCAATATCAGCATCTGCGGTGTATGTTTCTTCTCCAAAAAGCTCTTGTGGAGGTATGGCAAAAGGCTCCATCGGCTCGTTTTCACTCGATACTACCATGTTATGCTCTGAACTATATACATAGCCCGTTTCTACCTGCCCGTCATTATCCATATCCATTGCTACAAAAGGTTGTTCACCATCCGCGTTCAAAGAAAAAATATCCATTAACGCATCTCCATCCATATCAATCGCAACAAGGTAGATCCCGTCTTTTTCAAAAATTGACACTGCAATATCTTCGTTCCCGCGGGTGTTTTCATAATGTGCGTTATGAAAAGAGCTTCCTGCTTCTATTTGAGGAATGTCATTGACATCGCTCATTTCCATCACAGTTTGCTCCATAGGCGCCGAGGCAACTTGCCCTGTTGTTGTATCCAAAAAATAGCGCGTGTCGAGCATACCGTCATTGTCAGCATCCATCATCACTATGGGAGGTTGTCCCTGCACACGGGCAGTCAACACTTCAGCAAATCCGTCTCCGTTTTTATCAATACCCGTCCAAGTAATCTCTCCTCTGTCGGCTATTACTACATGTTCATCTTTGGCAATAGGATCTTCCACTGGAACTATCGGGTCAATTACGGGTTCAACTGCTGTAATCCACTGTTCTTTTTTAGCTTCTGGGAGACTCTCCCATTCACTTTCGCTGAAAGTGCCATAATACGTTTCATTCCAGACAAAAAGCCCTCCTGGACCTACGTCATTCCTCGCGGCCTTAAACGCTTCGTCAAAAGACATTTCGTCCGAAACTTTATCCGAAACCTGCGGTTCTTCGGGAATATCAATCAGTGAATGTGCTGTGCCGTTAGCAGTACTGTTTGAATGGGCCGTATGGTGAGTAGGAACAGTATGATGAGGCGCAGGAGTCGTTATCGGCTTATCTGGTGTTTTTGTCGGTTCCGTTTCTATCACTGGTGCCGTATCTGGCAAAGTGGTGGTGGTTGCAACTACAGGAACAGCAACGACGGAGTCCGAGAAGCTTGCAAATACAATAGCACCCAGCCCTATTGACAAAACACCTCCAGTAGCCAAAAGAATTTTTTCTTCTTTAGTGAGCTTTTTTACATTTGGTTTTGATTTAGCGGCTGCTACCTGCGGTACGGAGGGCATTTGGGGTACCAGCGGAGGTGACGGAGGCGTTGCTGCAGCTTTTGCTTTATTGGCAAATATCTGTGTTTTCTCGAAATCAATAGGGTTCATATATTTTAAATCGGGTTTAAGAAATAAGTGTTTTTTTGCAGCTTCGGCAATTTTTAATTTGCCGAAGTACGGGATAAGGGTCATTGATTCTAACTTGGCAATAAGGGCAGCGGTAATTAATATCGTACTGCTCTGTTAATTTTGTCATATTGAGCTTTTTTTTCTCCACAGTAAACTTCTTTGATTTCACGAAAGACCAAACCGCAATAGTTAAGGAAATCACAGTCCCAACAATTGAAATATAACGGTATTCTGGGGGTAAGAATCCTACGGAAGCCCCGAACAAAGCTGCAATCGGAATACCTAAAGATTGATACCGGGCATTTAACGCTTCCTGCTTCTGTATCTCTTCTATACGGCTTTTTTTGTCCATAAAATCCTCGTAGACATTCTTCAATTTTTCGCCGATTGGCAACTCAAAAAATTCAATCTTCAATTCCTGCGTTTTGGACTCATCAGCAATGGATTGTTTTTTTGCAGCAGGTTTGTGAGAGACAATAGCAAGTTGATCCCAAATGAGAGGGGTTTGACCAAAGGTGATTTTATTTTGAGGGGTCACTTCTTTACGCAAAATACGTTGCCCGTCCACAAACGTGCCGTTCCTTGACCCAACATCCTGAATTTCCCACCGATTGGTTAGAGCATCAATAAGGGTTAATATGGCATGGTCGCCGCTTACGTCTGCATTGGTTAATACAATCGTATTTCCCGGCTTCCGCCCGACTGTCACACGCTTGGCCTGACTACTCATAAATACCTCTAGAAATTACATTCATTTTTTAATAATCTACTCTAAATGGAACGTAGACAGTTCGCCCACCAATTTTAACCTGCACCGAACTCGTGACCCAATATGTACCCGATGTACCTACGCCAGGGCTACGGGTCATTGTCCACGAAGTACGGTAATAATTAGCTGTACCATTCAGTAATTTGCCAAGAGAGCCAAACATAGTCATTAACTGTGGTGCTTCCCTAGCAAACATAAAAGCACCACCAGTCTGATTAGCGATATAGGCCAGGTTTTGAACTTCGGCACTACCTAGGCCCATCATAAACACCTTTATATTCAACTGCTTAGCGAATTTAATAATATCATCAGGGGTTCTACCTCCGCCTGTATCTTCTCCATCCGTAAAAACAACCAATGCCTTATTTTGATTGGGAGCATTTTTACTGACATAATCAATCATTGAATAGGTAGACTTATAAAGAGGTGTTCCTCCCCTGTTTGATTTTTTAAGTTGTCCAACGTCCCCAAATAAATACTGCCATTTGCATTAAATCCGTTTCCATAAACCGTTAATTCATACGGAATTGAACCTCCACTTGCAAAAGCACTTAGATGAACATTATCGCCCTGTCCTAGTGATTGACAAAAAACCTTAGCGGCTTCAATACGGTGGTTTTGGGGGTCGGTTCCTGAAATACTGCCGCTTTGGTCTAACAGCATTGAGGCAGAATAGGGCACATTCGGGCCTCCCGATACCACCTGAATCCCATCATTGACAAATGAATAATTCACCCCATTGCTTGAAAATCCACCAATCGAAAAATCTGATTTGGATAAATTGCTACTCAATGAGTTATCACCATTTACCATCGCAATGTCAAGGGTGAATCGAATAGTCTGGCCATTACGTGAAGATGCCGTTGAACGAATAACTGCTCCCGACGGTAATGAGACAACGCCGTCTTCTTTCTTTAATTCCCACACAGCACACTGCCCCCTCATTACTTTTATTGACCCTTTCCAACGACGACCGTCATCATTGACTGCAACAAAATTGTAATCACCCGCAGGAAGTGCAAAACTCGCCAAACTGCTACTCGCGCAGTCTGGCGTACCTGTCCAATAATTTTTTAGAGTCTGATTGGCCGTGTTGATGGTAATGGACGTAAAACCTTCATCACTGATTTTAGACCAAAATCCAATTTTTCCGTTATTCCCACCGTATAGATTTTCATCGATTACGATTGTAGCAAATACAGTTTGTGTTCCTCCTGCCCCTTTTGCAGTTAGAGTAACGGTATAGCTTCCACCCTTGGTAAATCGCTTTACTGGATTTCGCTGCGTTGAACTGGTCCCATCATCAAAATCCCACTCAAAAGAATCTGCATTCTGCGAATTATTGATAAACGTAATGGTGACTGGTGCTTCAAGATCCTGACTCGGAGTGTACGAAAAATCAGCGATTGGCTCTGGTAGCGGTTCTTTTTGTTTGCAGCCTTCCAT
>NZ_CP030850.1:4140000-4142500 GCF_003325355.1 Runella rosea | reverse complement strand
CTCATCCCAATTCTGCAAACGCCAATAACGACCTTGATGGTGGTTACAGTGCGGGACGGTGCGACGAATCGCTTCACCTCATCCCAATTCTGCAAACGCCGATAACGACCTTGATGGTGGTTACAGGGCGGGTGTTCACCTCTTCCCATTCCGAACAGAGAAGTTAAGCCCCGCTCCGCCGATGATACTGAGATAAAACTTGGAAAAGTAGGTAGCCGCCACAATATTAACAATGAAGAGCTCGCTGAAAGGCGAGCTCTTTTGCGTTGTTACAAAATATAAAGGATCAAATCCAAAAGTTGTGGGGAATGTAAAAATGTAGTGGATTTGCAATGAATCAATTTTACATAACATTGAAGAGTCTTACCATTTCCTATTACCTGAAGGAATCCTTGATTATTTCGAACTTTCTGAGATTGTAGAGGGTCTGACGGGCCTTCAGATTTATTTGGAAGAAAAGAACCTGCCTCCATCCGAATACAAAAATCAAAAATTAGAGTCAAAGGGTTTCTTGCCCGAGAGATATATTCAAGATTTTCCCATTCGTAATCAGCGTGTTACGCTCTGTATTAAACGCCGTCGTTGGGAAGTCAAAGCCGCCGGTG
Source organism: Runella rosea (assembly GCF_003325355.1). GTDB lineage: Bacteria > Bacteroidota > Bacteroidia > Cytophagales > Spirosomataceae > Runella > Runella rosea. The sequence goes on along the minus strand of NZ_CP030850.1, from coordinate 4,141,895 downwards.
AGATAGTAAGCAGAGATTGGGACATGGTACAGTAAGGTACGCGAATGACGAAGGAATTTGCGACTTTTTTAAAAGGGTTGAATTGATAATCACCCTGTCAGTTGTTCACAATTAGGTAAATACTTTCATTTGGATGGCAAACAGTTGCAAGAGCAGTATAAAGATCATATCAGTGATTATAAGGATTGGAAACAGCGTGAGCATGCCGCTGATTGGCTTTTGTATGCTGAAAATATCGGTTCGCATCTGAGCATTGATGAGACTTCTCTTTCCAATGGGGAACTTTATTGTAACCAATAAGGCGGCTAAAGGTGGAAAAGGCTGCTTGGTAGCGATGGTCAAAGGAACACAGGCCTCGTCAGTTATTGATGTTTTGAGCAAGATTCCGAAGCGTATTCGAGTCAAAGTTCGAGAAGTGACACTGGACATGGCGGCTAACATGGGGCTGATTGTCAACCGATGTTTCCCAAAGGCATCGAAGGTTATCGACTGGGCGTCCCCGACCGATTCCACGTCCAAAAATTAGCCTATGATGCGGTTCAGGAAGTCAGGATTTACTATCGATGGCAGGCGATTGATTATGAAAATCAGGCGATTGAAACTGCCAAGCAGACCAGCCTGCCATATGAGCCTGAAATTCTTGCCAATGGCGATACACTCAAACAGTTATTGATCAGGAGCCGCTACTTACTCTTTAAGCATCCTGATAAATGGACAAGCACCCAAGTTCAGCGTTCGCGGCTACTTTTCGAGCGTTATCCAGTGATTGAACAGGCCTACAGGCTGGCCACGGGACTGGGGACAATTTTCCGAACAGGTAAAAACAAGGAGCAAGCCTTCAAAAAGTTGGCGCTTTGGTATAATGAGGTAGAAGAGTGCGGACTTAATTCTTTCAAAACTGTCGCCCGATCTATTCAGACTCATTATTTGGATATCCTTAATTTCTTCATTAACAGAAGTACAAATGCTATCGGCGGAGTCATTTAACCGTACGACGGACCGTGCGAAAATTAAGGCATTTCGATCAGCTTCCCGAGGGGTTAAAGATATTTCGTTCTTCCTATTCAGACTGACCAAATTATATGCTTAGCTTCCCCAAGAATTCAGCTTGAGCCACTAATCGGGCGATTGTTATTACGCTACTACCAACATTTTCAAAGCGGTTTTAAGGATTTGAATTAAAGATTTTATGCAAAAAAGTGCGTGTTATTTCCACAAAATCTTGGCGCTCCGTGCGGTTTGCCGCTGAGTCCATTGCCGAAATAAGCCTTTTCCCAATGGACAACTCAGAAAATGGCGCTAATGACAACAAAATGTTTCTGTAACTTAATTGGGAACCAGGACTTTCAATTACGAAATTATTCTGATGTTTATTATAAACAGTTATAGGTGAATATAATATCCATGAGAACAATCTAGGCGTCCAGACGAAGTATGGTATTTAATATATACCAAAGTGCATCAGAGTTGAGTATTCATAAAATATCTTTGCCAGCGAAAGATATTTGTAGTAATAAAATAGCTAAAAAAATGACAGGATATATTAGGCATAGAAGAGATTGGATGCACTAACGCGCTGCTTAACAAAATTAAAGAACCATCCTTAATATCCAGCGCCTAATATGAATCTAATCAGGTGTCGTTATTTTAAGAATGTATATAAAGTGATTGACCAATTCTATTTTTAAGGGAGGAAGTTAAAAAACGATAGGATCTTCCATGTTTTTTAACTTCAAAGACTTGGAATTTTCTTACGTCATCTGAATTGTAAAACATTTATTTTTCCGAGTTAGGAGTTGAAGTGGTCGCTCTTAATGATTTAAGAACAAAAAAAGTAGAGGAATGAGGAGCTTTGAGGAGAAATATTAGTATTCTGTGTTAAAACATATGTACTC